>JAGVCC010000306.1 GCA_020059395.1 Chitinophagales bacterium
GCAAACAACAGGCTTTTGCGCTGCCCCTGGCTTGCTATGCTTTTAAATGGCTGGTTTTGCAGCTGCATTGCAATCTCATCTTTATGTATACCGGTATTTGTGCGTTGCAGTATAAAATCTTTTTGGCGGTTTTGCAGCAACAGGTTTTCAAAACTGTTTTGCTGCAGGGGGCTTTCGTATTGCAGCAGCACCTGCTCATCTTTACCGGCAATTTGCAAACAGTATTGCTGCACCAGCGGTAACAGCTGCTTCATAAAAGCAGTACGGTGTTTGTAAATATAATTTCCGGGTTGTATCAATTGTGCATCCAGCACTTCCAACAGTGCCATATCTGTTTTGCCTTCTTCTGCAAAACGTTTTAAAGCGCTGTTGCGCTGTTGCAATATTTTATTGTATTGTATAAGCAGTTGCAGGTATTCACTGTCGGCCTGGCTTATTACGGTATCCATAAACCGGCGGCGATCTTCGCTGCCGCCTGTTATCAGTTCAATATCATCCGGTGCTATCATTACTGCCGGAAACTGGCCAATGTGCTGGCTCATTTTATCGTAAGGCACATTGTTAAGCAACAATTCTTTTTTAGTGCCGCTGCGGTTAATGCAAACAATTTTTTGTGGTTTATCTTCCCGTATAAAATCAGCCTCCAGCCTAAAGCCATCAGTATTAAAGGCAATATTCTGGCTGTCGGTTTTAGCAAAATAGCTTTTTGTAAAGCAGCAGTAATAAATAGCATCAAGCAGGTTGGTTTTGCCTTTTCCGTTAAGGCCGCAAATGCCAATAATTCTTTCGGTAAAATCAAAAGAGGAGAAGTTGTAGTTTTTGTACTGGGTGATATGTATTTTATTTACCAAAAGCATTGCGGCTGCAAGATAGTTAGTAAATGCATTTATCAAATTCTGATTACTTATAATAAATTGTAGTGCGTTTGTAGTAAAGAAAAAGGCTGCTTTCTGCTTTAAATTGCCTGTAATCAGTGTTTAAAATCAATTTTTTACACATTGATGTGTGGTTACCATAATGCTGTTTTTTTTTAAGTTTTCTCACTTATCTTTGCCGCCTAAAATTATAAACCTTGGCAACAAAGTTTTCTAAAGAAACTTATTTATACTGGTACGAATTAATGCTGCTCCTGCGCCGGTTTGAAGAAAAAGCGGGACAATTGTACGGAATGCAGAAAATCCGCGGCTTTTGTCACCTGTACATTGGACAGGAAGCTGTTGCTGCCGGATGTATGACTGCAACACAACCCGACGACAAGTTTATAACCGCTTACCGCTGTCATGCGCTGGGTATTGCCAAAGGGGTTACGCCAAAAGCTGCCATGGCAGAATTATTTGGTAAAGCCACTGGCTGTGCTAAAGGTAAAGGAGGCAGTATGCACTTTTTTGCAGTAGATCATGGCTTTTTTGGTGGCCACGGTATTGTGGGTGCTCAAATAGGCACCGGTGCCGGTTTGGCTTTTGCAGAAAAATATAAAGGCACAAACAATGTAGCCCTTACTTTTTTTGGTGATGGTGCTGCCCGCCAGGGTATGCTTCATGAAACCTTTAACATGGCTATGCTGTGGGACTTACCGGTGGTGTTTATTTGTGAGAATAACCATTATGCAATGGGTACATCTGTAGCAAGAACAAGTAAAACACTGGATATTTATAAACTGGCTGATGCATATGATATGCCTGCAGATGCGGTGGACGGCATGAGCCCCGAAGCTGTGCATGATGCTGTTTTAAGGGCAGTAAACCGTGCCAGAGAAAGAGGTGGCCCAACTTTACTGGAAATTAAAACATACCGTTATAAGGGGCATAGTATGAGTGACCCTCAGAAATACAGAAGTAAAGATGAAGTGGAAGAGTATAAAGAGAAAGACCCTATTGACCATGTTTTAAAAGTACTTACTGAGCAATACAAAGTAAGCGAAGCTGAAATTGAAGTGATTAATGACAGGGTTAAAGGCGAAGTAGAAGAATGCGTACAGTTTGCAGAAGAGAGCCCATGGCCTAATGATGATGAATTACTGAAAGATGTGTATGTACAGGAAGATTATCCGTTTATAATAGACTAAATAAATTTAACCAGCATAATTTAATTTTTTAATTTTTAACGATGGCAGAGAAGCAAGTGCAGCCTGAATTGGTGGAAACAAACCCGGCAGTGGTGAAGGCTAAAGACTTTTGGGCAAAATTCAGCAAGCCCATTATTTTTATTGGCAGTGCAGTAATATTATTGATAGGCGGCTGGTACGGCTATCAATATTTTGTTGTAGCACCAAAACAGCAGAAGGCTAGTGAAACAATTTTTGCAGCAGAAAAACTGTTTGGTAAAATTGTTCAAGCTGGTACGTACAGCAAAGATTCTATTAATACTGTATTAAATGGCGGAGCAGATGGAGAAACTAAAGTTACCGGATTGCTTACTGTAGTTAAAAATTACAGTGGTACACATGCTGCTAATCTTGCTAATTACATGGCTGGGGCCTGCTATCTTCACTTAAGTGAATTTGACAAAGCTGTTAAATACTTGAAAGAATTCGATGGTAATGGTGCTTCTCAAATACAAAGTGCGGCTTATCGTATGATGGGAGATGCCTATGCGGAACAAAAAAAGAATGACGAAGCGTTAAGCAATTATAAAAAAGCAATTGAAGCTGCTTCAACTAAAGATGAAGGCACACGTTTCAACGCTTTATCAAGAGCGGCTTTGTTTTGCGATGCCACTGGCAAAACCCAGGATGCCATCACATATTTTAAGCAAATTAAAGAAGAAATAACTCCTGATTTTTTAAGGAATAACCGTATTGATTTTGATGCGGATAAATATCTGGCTAAGCTGGGTGTGTTTGAATAATCCAGTTAATAAGTTAACAGGTAAATCAGTTAATAAGTAATTATGTCTGTTAATTCATCAAACTTATATAATACATCAGGCATCCTTCTACCAAAGGGTGCCTGTGTTGTATTGGTACGTACCGAATGGAATGCTGCCTCAATAAATGAACTGGAAGCAGGTGCCGTTAAAATTTTAAATGAACATGCTGTTGCTCATAAAACAATAACAGTACCCGGCGCATTTGAAATTACTTTTGCCATAAAAAAATATTGGGAGCAGCATAAATACAAAGATGATAAGCCCCATGCCTTTATTGCATTAGGTTGTGTGCTGCGTGGCGATACACCGCATTTTGATTATGTATGCAAAGCGGTAACCGATGGTGTGGTACAGTTAAATTTATTATTGCCAGTGCCAACAATTTTTGGTGTGCTAACGGTAGATAACCAACAGCAGATTGATGAAAGACTGGGTGGAAAGCACGGGCATAAGGGGGAAGAAGCTGCTATAACTGCTTTAAAAATGATAGGAACCCCAAACCCCTAAAGGGGCTTTAGGACTCTGCATGATTAATGATACTTTCGTTTATTGAGGAGTATTAATTTTACAGAATTACAGATAATTTAAACTTAAACAAATTCCCCTTTAGGGGATAGGGGCACATGAAAGTACAACTCTTTATACCATGTTTTGTTGACCAGCTCTATCCACAAACCGCCTTTAATATGGTAAAGGTTTTGGAGAAAGCCACCTGTGAAGTAACTTACAATACTAACCAAACCTGCTGCGGCCAGCCAGCTTTTAATGCTGGTTTCTGGGATGAAGCCAGAACCGTTTGCACTAAGTTTTTAAAAGATTTTGAAGGTGCCGATTATATTGTGGCACCTAGTGCAAGTTGTGTAGGTTTTGTAAGAAATTATTACGCCAAATTATTCGAAAATTCTTCTCAGCACAATCAGGTAAAAGATTTAAGCAAACGTATTTATGAGTTTACAGAGTTTTTAACGGATGTGTTAAAGATTGAAAATTTTGGTGCTGTATTAAATACAAAAGCTACTTACCACGACAGTTGCGCTGCACTGCGGGAGTGTAAAATAAAGGAAGCACCACGTAAATTATTAAGCCATGTTAAAGGGCTTGAATTAGTGGAGATGAATGATGTGGAAACCTGCTGTGGCTTTGGTGGCACATTCGCTGTTAAGTTTGATGCCATAAGTATTGGGATGGTTGATCAAAAAACTCGTAACGCAGCCGACACCGGTGCTGAAACAATTATATCTACCGACCTGAGTTGCTTAATGCATATTGACGGCTATATAAAAGGTAAAAACCTTTCTTTAAAAACCATGCATATTGCCGATGTGCTGGCAAGCGGGTGGGAGTAAACAATTAATTCAGCAATTCATCAAGTTCATCAATAACAGCCGGGCTTAAATCATACTTATTCTTAGCAGCCTCATTAAAATATTGCAGTGCCATAGATGTTTTGCCTGCGGCTTTCAGCAACTTGCCCATCCAGTATAACTCCAGTGCTTCTAATGGTTTGCCGGAAATTTTTTCAGTAAAAATTTTCAAAGCATCATTCTGTTTACCAGCTTTATACAAAGCCCATGCATACCATGCCTGCGTTTGTGCGGTATTTCTGTTTTGTAATTCCGCAGCAGCAATAGTAACTGCTTTTGCCGGGTTGTTTAATACGCCGTTATAAAGCTGTACCAGATATTTATTGTACATATTGCCATACCGAATATCGCTAACAGCCTGTTCAAATGCTTTTGCAAACTGTAATTCCTGTACCGTATTTTTCCGTTGCTGTGCAACAGCAACTAATTTAAATAATGCTTCCGGCGATTTTGTTTTTGCAGCTACAAAGTTTAATATTCTTTCTGCAAGCGAATCATTTTTATCATGCAGCAAAGCTATCCATGCAAGGCCTGTAAAACTGTGCAGGTCAGCTTTATCTGTTGCAATACATTTGGTATAACAAGCAGCCGCCTGCTGCATATCATTGTCATGTATATATAAATCGCCTAAATTAGATAAGGCTGCCTGCTGCAAATATGTGCTGGCGCTGCCAAGTTCATAAGCCGCCTTCATGGCATTAATGGAAGAATCCATAGCACCTTCATAATGCATCAGCTTACTACGCCTGAACTGGTAACCATAATCATTTTCTTTTTGTATGTTTTTAAGCTGCAAAGCAGCATAGGAAATATTGCCTAATTCAAAACTTACATCAAACCCTGCCGCTGCGGATTCATATTTTTTTAGTCCAATTTTTTTGGAAATGGTTAAAAATGAATCGGCTCTGTTAAACTGATGCTGCAAAATAGCATGGTTACTTAATGCAAGAAAAGGAGCCGATTCTGTTTCTTTAAACGCTGCAATTACTGATAATAAAACACTGTCGCTCTTAATCACATCACCTATATCACCAGTTAAATGAAAACGTTGTACCAATGCAGCAGCATACCGCATGTTGTTGGTATAATCCGCATTGCCAGGTTGTATGCGGTTTTTCCAAAACTCCACTTCACTGTTGCTTTTTATAACAGCACTGTCGTTACTGGTTTTAATGGCTTGTTCAATAAAAGAGGCTGTTACAAGTGTTGTTTTATTTTTACCAAACTCAATACGTGTAAACAACCAATACAGTGCCACAATACCAATTATTACCGATGCAGGAATTACAATGTACTTGCGGTAATATGGTTTATTACCAAACCATTTTGCCATTAAAAACCATGCTGCTAGAATTACAGTTATTTGCCCCAGCTCCACACCAATATTAAACAGCAGGAGAGAAGTAAAAAAACGGTTTTGAGGAAGCCCGGTTTCACCCAGTGCGCTTGCAAAGCCCATACCGTGTATAAGGCCAAATAAAAAAACAACTGCCAGCCTTGCGCTTTTTAATTTAGTGGTATAAATATTTTCTGCTGCCACAAATACGATGGATAAGGCAATTAAAGGCTCTACAATTGCAGATGGCAGGTTAATTATTTTGTAAACAGATAACCCCAGTGTAATGGTATGTGCAATAGTAAAAGCAGTAACCTGCAGCAATACTGGTTTTAATTTAGGATTTAATAAAAATAAGCCCAGTACAAATAAAATATGATCCAGTCCGGCTGGAAGTATATGTGTAAAGCCAAGCATTAAATACATGGCGGCAGTATTGGCACCGCTTAATTTTTCTATATCAATTACTGTGGCATGTGCAAAAGCAGCACTGCTGCTGATAAGCAACAGCAGCAGTGCAATAAGTTTTTTTGACTGTATGTTTTTTTTAGTACTCATAATGCTGTGCATAAAAATACGTTTTTATGCTACAGCCGGATTTTAAAAGAATACTGCAAATTTTGCTTTGATAAAAAATGGATTACCGGGTGTGTAATGCAGCTCTGTAACAGGCGTCGGTTCATTTTGTAAACGGCTTTCTGTGGCAAATTGTGCTTCGTTCCAATTAACATTAAATAAATTTTCAATCGCAATACCAAATTCATATGAAGATTTTGTATAGTTAATGGCTGCATCTATTACCGTATATCCTTTTGCAATTATACTATTGTCTTCGTTGGCAGCACGGTTTTTTATATACCGGTAATTGATGCCTCCATTAAGTCCCTTTGAAGCTTTGTAAAATAAACCGCCTGTACTTGTAACTATGGGTGCTAAAGGGATATAATCTGCACCTTTGGCCTCACCAATGGCACGGGGTTTTGTAAAATTAATATTGGCAGTGGCAAAAAATTTTTTAGTTATTTGATAACGTGTTACAACATCAATACCCTGGCGTTTTGTTTTGCCGCTGGGTTCCACCACACCAGCATCCCCCACATAAACAAACTCCTGATTTAAGTGCAGGTACCATGCGGCTACATTAAAATAAAGATTATGTGTTGGCTTTACAATAAAACCAGCATCACCACCATAAGCCGCAGGTAAAATTTCTCTGCCGCTGTTGGCCACCACCACACGGGTATCGTTACTATGAAAACCTTTACCACCTTTTACATACAACTGCAGTGTTTTATTAACCGTGTATTGAATATTAAGTTTGGGGCTTACGGTTGCTTTCTGTTGTGCTGGTTGTTGTGTGCTGTTCAATTTATTGAAGTAACTAAAATGAAAATAATCAAGCCGCACACCAGCATTAAATAACCAGTTGCCTGTAGTAAGCTGGTGATTTGTGTATGCAAAAGCATTGGCTTCGTTAATATCACCCAGCATAATATTATCAATATACTGCCGCTTAACCTGATAGGCCAACTGACTGTTTTTAGTAGCATCATACCGCAGTCCAATGCCTTCGGTTGATTGCAACACTGCATTACCAAAAAAATGCTGGTGCTTTAATTTTGAGTGCAGGCCAAGTATATTACGGTGTTCCTGTTGCTGTATACCATCGCCATTAACAGGGTCGTTTAAAAAAAATGTAAAGTTGGAGTACAGGTTAAAAATGTAGCGGTTGTAAAATACCTGATTCTCCCAAGCAGTATTATTTTTAAAACGGGTTACTGTTTGCAGGTTTACATTGTAGCGCTCTGTATTGCCGCCTTCAGTTGGGTCAATGCTGCCAAAGCGGTTAATAATACCTGCCTGTACAGCACGGTCTGGCACCTGGCCACTGGCATACCAGTTACTTTTAAAGGCGCTTGCCGATGCTGTAAATTTTGTAGCATCAGAAATAGTAAGGTTGTATTTACCAAAAATATTAAAGCGTTTGAAGGTTTGTTTAAAGTCTGTAGGGCCATCAGTATAATTAAACTCAGTGGCTATGTAGGCACTTTGCTTGTCTTTATTTTTTTTAATTAAATCCAGCATGGCCAATGTACGCAGGGAGTTAATCCGTCCTGCTTCTACCTGTACCAAACTGTTTGCAATATTTTTGTAGGTAGAAAATGAAACATAGCCAGCCGTATTTAAATTACCCTGTTGCGTATAATAAGGGCCTGCGCCAAAATCTATATTATTAACCGTTTCCGGAATAATAAAATGAGCATCTGCATAGCCTTGTCCATGTGCATGGCTTACCATATTTACCGGCATACCATCCACACTTACCTGCACATCTGTGCCATGGTCTGCATCAAAGCCACGTAAAAAAATCTGCTCTGCTTTACCGCCGCCGGCATGTTGCGCAATAAATAAACCGGGCACAGTGCGTAATAATTCCTGGGTGTTTTTTACTGGTTTTAAAGCCAAGTCAACTTTTGCAAGGGTGCTGAATTTTGCTAAACCAGCTCCATCAATTTTTATATCATCCAATTTTATAGCGTCGGATTGCAAGTTTATTACAAGGCCATTTTTAGCAGTAGCTGTAAATGTTTTGTAACCTATGTGAGATACCTGCAGCGTTATATTTTCAGTTGCTGTTTTAATAATAAAATTCCCGTGTTCGTCTGTTACAGCCTTATTATTGTTGCCGGCAACTGTTACCGTTGCTGCATTTAAAGGCTGTTTACTTTGCCCATCCACCACCTGCCCTTTAATAAAATTTTGGGCAAAACTGTGTAAGGGTAAAGCAAACACAAAAAACAGTATTATAAAACAGTAACAATTGTTGTTCTGTTTCATAAATATTTTTGAAAGTCAAAAAGTAAAATATAATACAACAGCTCTTTAAGTTGTATTGAGAAAAGAAGTGTTTAGCAGCGTGGAGGAGGGTAATTTTTTTCAATACTGCCACTAATGGCTGCATCATTTTTTACAGGCACATAATTGCGATGAGCGGAGTTGCCAAAAACAGGTTTATCAGTAACTAAAAATAAACAGTGCGCTGTTATGGAATTATCTTTTTTTGAGGGGGAAGGAGTATTGCTCTTGTTATTATTTTCTTCGCTGCTGTTTTTTGCAGCTTCAACATGCACATGAAAGTGTCCGTTTTCTTCATGCACCGTAGCAAGGTGCTTAGCGTAAAAAAATACGTGACCAATAAAATCATTTACATAAGGCATTACAGGCTTAAACAGTAAAGCTGCGTAGCTGATAAGAATTATATGTAATAATAGCTTTTTCACGTAATGGCCAATATAATTAAATATAGGTTTAGAGTTAAGTTATGAAAATCAGAATGAGGTAAAAGGGTTTTTATAAGTGAAATTTTTAAAACAATGGCGATGCCAGCACCGCCATTGTGTATTATTTATTACCAGGGAGTAGCCAGGTATGGAAATGAAGCTGAAAATGCCTTATCGTTTGCATTCACATTATCTTTTGTAAGGCCGGGATTACTTGCACCGGTTGGCCCGCCAAAAATCAACAGCAGTTCCACATCAATAACATCATCATCCAATTTTCTGCCACTCAATGTGTTTGCAGCTACTCCATCAAAAAATGTAGTAGGTCCAGTTGTTGAAACACCTAACACATCAGTTGCAAGCAAACCAGTAAGCTGTGCGGCTGTTTGGCCCAATGCATTAGTAGTATAGCCAGCATTTAACGCCAACAATCTTGTTTGAAATTTGCTTTGAAAAGCCGCACCCTGTGCAGATGGTGGCGTTGTGTTAAACGCATCTTTATCTCCGGCAGCAGTTACAAAAACTGTGTTAATAGCAGGCCGTGCCATTTGGTCTTGCTGTTCGTAATACACTGTTGCCGCAGGCATGTCATCATCTTTATCGCATGAGCTTGCAATAATTACAGCGCCCAATAAAAGTCCAAATATTTTTATCTGTTTCATTATAGTATTTTTAAAAGGTAATTCAATTATATTTTCTTTTTTGTTTCAAGCCATACATTTATAGCACCGGTTGCAGCAATTAAAGATTTTGGTACTTCCACCACAACGCTTAATACGTTTGTACCTTTAAAAGTATCATTGCCGGGGGTTGCAAAGCCGGGTGCAGTACCTGCTAAAATTGCTTTGTAGCGGTCTAAATCAAAAAAGAAAGGATCGTCTCTTGGGCCGGCAAAAACTTTTATGCCACTGCCACCTGTGCCGGTTGCTGCTGCGCTGCCATAAGCAGTTACAGCAACTTCAGCAGTTACGCTGCCTTCAAGCTTGCTTCTTGTTCCTGTTTCTGATGGAGCCACAGGACCATAAATCTGCATTTTGTTTCCGTCTGCACTATACTTACACTGTATAACAAGGTCTTCTTTATTATCGCCTGTTTTGTCAATGTTAAATTCAAGTACGGTGTTTTCATCAAACTTTAATGCAGCTGTATTACCGGGTATGGTTAAACCCTGTGTATTGGCTACAAAAACAAGATTATTGGGGTCTTGCGCTCTAAAAACATACACGTCCGTAATGTCTGTAGTTTGGTTGGTTACAGCCGGGGTATCAATATGATCTGCCGCATAAATAATACCACCCGTAACCAGTGCTGCTGCAATAGTAGCAGCAAACAATAATTTTTTCCGTTTCATTGTTAGTGATTTTTTTAATTAATGATTAAATACAGTTTTGGCAACTGATATTATCACATACGGCAAAAGAGTTAGTACGGATTTAATAAAAAACAATATTTTTTTTGTACTGGCATTTAAGCTGTAATTATTGGCTGTTGTATAGTGTATCCAGATTTTATGAGTAATTCTTTAACAATATTTCTTTATTCATCCTTGTCTGCATTAGTTATATCATTATTTTTGAAGCATTATCAATTATTCATTACTTAATTATCCATTGTCATGGCATATTGGTTAGTAAAATCAGAACCTTCCGTTTACAGCTGGGATCAGTTTGTAAAAGACAAACAAACAGAATGGAGTGGTGTACGTAATTATGCTGCAAGAATTAATTTAAAGGCCATGCAGAAAGGAGATGAGGTATTGTATTATCACAGTAACGAAGGTGTGGAAATAGTGGCTATTGCAAAAGTTAGTAAAACTTTTTTTCAGGATACCACCACTGATGATGATCGCTGGGTTTCTGTAGAACTTAAACCTGTACGTAAATTAAAAAAAGCAGTGCCTTTGGAAATAATAAAAAAAGACAAACGCCTTGCCAATATGGATTTGGTGCGCCTTGGCCGCTTAAGTGTACAAACTGTAAAGCCAGAGGAGTGGAAGATAATTATGGAGCTGGCGGGGGAGTGAGCTTACAATATTCAATTATAATTTAGCAAATACAAAGAAATGATATTAAGCGAAAGGCAAGAAAATAGTTTCGATTTTTTGCGCCTTTTTGCCGCCCTTTGTGTAACATTTGCACACTCGTTTAATTACAGTTATCCTGACTACATAGAGCCGTTGTACACCCTCACAAACGGGAAACTTAATTTTTCGAATGTTGGATTATATACGTTCTTTTCAATGAGTGGTTTTCTAATTGCCAGGAGTGCCCAAAATTCAGTATCTGTCTGGCATTTTTTGTGGAAAAGAATTTTAAGAATCCAACCGCTGTTATTAGCCTTGTGTCTTGTAACTGTGCTTTTACTTGGACCTTTTTTTACTGCATTGTCTGTAAGCCAATACTTCTCCTCTGAGGCTGCCTGGACATACTTTCGTAATGTTTTTCCATTAACTGGTATACAATTTACATTACCTGGCGTATTCATTAATTATAGTAATAACAGTATCAATGGATCCTTATGGACTTTAGTTGTTGAAGAACGTTTGTATATCCTTGCTGCAATAATCTTTTTCCTTCCAAAAATTGGCAAAAAAATATGGTGCCTTTTAACAATTGCTTTTAATTGTTATTTTATTATAACCCTTTTTGCTCCGCAGCTTTTTACTTTGCAGTTTAACTATACGTTTTTTTTAGCGCTGCTTTTTTTAAATTCAGCATGCCTGTATACGCTGCAATTTGATTTTTATAAGTACCGTTATATACTAATAATGTTTGGTTTTCTGTTTTCTGCCGTGTCTTTTTTGAAACCTGAAACTGCTTTTTTACAAACAATTTTTTTACCAGTACTTATCATCGGTATAGGTTACTGCAGAGGGTTTCTTAATAAAGCAGGTAAGTATGGAGATTTTAGCTACGGTATTTATGTGCTCTCCTCTCCCGTACAGCAAATGCTTTCCTCTATAAAAATTTTAAAGGAAAACCCATACCTGCAGTTCTGCAGCACTATATTAATAGTATTTCCGCTTGCAGTAATAAGCTGGCATTTTTTAGAAAAAAGGATGCTGGCTTATAAAAATA
>JAGVCC010000194.1 GCA_020059395.1 Chitinophagales bacterium
CGGGAAAGAGAATTACGCAAGCTTCAGTTAATTATGGCAACTTCCTTCTTGAAAGGTTTAACAATCGTTCCGGCATAATAGTATCACCGGTAAAAAATCGCTGTTTTTAAAGTAGAAAATTAGTTTGATATTAAATTTTATCCAATGTCAGGTTTTACTGCAATGATGGATTATATTACTAAAGGCAGACTGCCGGTTTAGTATTACAGAGGAAAGTTTTGAATAGTGCAAACTTGTACAGAAAAAACGGGGGCCGAAAAAATTTGTTCTACTTCAGCTAAAAGGTTTTGCCGCACTACAATTATAAGCGTGGCGGTAAAATTACCTGCTGCTGCCTGCTGCAGTACATCATAAAAACCCACCTGTTGTTTTAATTCCAGCGGGCCAATTTCGTCAATTATAATATATTGCCAGCTTGGTTCTTTCAACCACTTTAGTAATTTATTACTGACGGCACTAAAATTTTGTTTAGAAAAAGCAAAGCGACCCACCAGTAGTTTTTCCTCATTGGCAACAGCCTCCATTGGCAGCCAGCTGTTATTATGCGGCGTATAAAAAAAACGCTTGCCTTCATTTACAGGAGTAAGCACTCCGGCTGTATTTGTTTTGCTGCTGCACCAGTTATACAACAATGTTGTTTTACCCGTTTGCACAGCCCCGGTAAGCAGTATTATTTTTTTACCGGCCATAAATTATAAGCATGGCAGTGTTTGAAAGAAACTGTTGTATTTTTTTATACCGCCCTGCTTCATTTGCTTTTTGCCAGCTAAACTGCACCATATTTTTTATACCTGGTAATAAAAGCAATACCTGCTGCAGCGATGTTTCTTTTGCAGCTTTATATTTTTGCACCCACTTGCCAATTAATTTAATAAGCAGCGGCGACAGCAGGAAATTCCATACCAGCATTATTAATGTGCCCCTTATAATAACCTGCCCTACTTTAGTTTTTAAAACAGTGCCGTTAAATAATGGTGTGTATGAAGCTATAAGCAGCAACAGCAATAAACCTGCAATAAAATATTTAGCTGTAATACCTTTCTTTTTTGAACCGGCTGTTACTTTACTGTCTGTTATTTTTTCTGCCACAGCAAATTCATTTACAATGGGCGGTACTTTGCCGCTCTGTATTTTTTTTATAAGCCTGCTGCAGAAAATACCGCCAAACAAACCTGTAATAAAATAACAGCCTATGTAAAACGACACCAGGTATAATGAGTATTGCTGCGACTGTTTGATGAATGTTTTGGTAATACCATTTAAGAAAATATCCAGTGCATTCCAAAAGCCTTTGCCAAATACTATGGTTAGTATTAACAAATGCTGAAACGCAGAATACAGCAGGCAAAACATACTGAGTAAAAAAGCACCGGTACGTAATGATTTGCGGCGCATTAAAAATAATTCGCCTGCAAGCCCTTCAATTAATACTGCCACATAAGCCATTGGCGGCGTATGCGGACTTAATACAAATTTTACTGCCAACACCACCAGCGTTGCTTTTAAAATTACGCCTTTGCCTTTGTCGTTGGCTGCAATTAAAGCCATGCAAATGGCAGCCATTAATGATAATGCCAGCCCGGCAAAAGGCACTTTAAACCCATGTAATATGCCGCCTAAAAAAGCTTCGGAAAAAGCCCATAATGCTGTAACCCTTGTTACAACACCTGCTTTAAAAACTGTATTACTTAAATTACTCAAAATAAAGCTTGTTTTGTTTCTTTAATAATTACAGCATCCCCTGTATTAATGACACCCGTTGTTTTGTACAATACATTCTGGCCAAAATAAATTTTATTATTCAACTGCCGATAAGCAGCGAGTGTTTTTAATGGTTCTTTACCTTTTGCAGCATTACTTTGTTCGATAGTGGTTACCACACATCTTGCACATTGTTTTACGCCGTATAAAGTAATTCCGTTTATTTCAAACTCCGCCATGGTATCTTCTTCATATGGTATGCCGCCAGTAAAAACAATATTAGGACGAAACCTGTCTATACTGAGTTTTTCCTTAAGCCTGCCATTTAAATCATCTAATGATGATTGCCCTATCATTAACAATGGATAGCCATCAGAAAAAGAAGTGATTTCATTATTAGCAGCATAGCGGTCATCTACTTTCCGCATTGAATCATCTGGCATAAAAACTAATTTACAGCTTATGCCCAAGGCTTGGGTAAACCATGTATTTAATGTTTCACTCACAATCACTGCATCACACTCATCATCCCAAACCTGCACTTTTATTATTTTATCTGTTTCAACAGTAAAGGGGATTAAACAGTTAATTGAAACATTTCGTTTATCAACAACAACAATTCCTTTTTCACTTATTACTGTTTGCAATAACGCCATTACTGGAAACTCCCGCTGGCTGAGGAAACGGTTGTTTTCATCCACCAGCATCCAGCGGCGGTCATACTTAAATCCTCTATCGGTAAGTTGTGCCGATGGTAAACTGATACCACCTAAAGATTTTACCGGGTAAATAAAGAGTTGACTTATGGTTAGCATAACAAAATAAAAATTACATTTGAATTGTGTAATGAATAAGTTTGAAAAAAACTGGTGATAACATTGTCAGATTGAATTTTCCGAAACCGCTTTAATTTTATTTACAACCCGCCTTCGACAAGCTCAGGCTGACAACTTTTCAATTTAACCCAATTTTTGAACTGCAAATTTAACCAATTATGAAACCAACTATTATTATTGAATATTGCCCAAAATGCCACTGGCTTTTAAGAGCCGCATATATGGCGCAGGAAATATTGACCACTTTTGCCGATGAAGTAAATGCTGTTACTCTTAAACCCAGCGAAGTAAGTGGCCGCTATACTATTTATGCTGATGATAAAAAAGTATTTGACCGCAAAGAATTTGGTGGCTTTGCTGAAATAAAAGAGATAAAACAATTATTACGTGATGTAATTGCGCCGGGCAAAAATCTGGGGCATACTGATACGCCTGTTCACCATAATTAAAATATATGCTTGGCATTGTACTTTGCGGCGGACAAAGCACCCGGATGCGTACCGATAAAGGGCTTATTGTAAATGAAGCCCGTACCTGGGCGCAAACTGCATTTGATAAATTAACTGCATTACAACTTCCGGTAAAAATTTCGGTTAACGAAAAACAATATGATGATTACAGTAAAATTTTTTCGGTTAACAATTTAATTACTGACAATAATACTATTGCTGTTAAAGGCCCCTTATTGGGTGTTTTATCTGCACACCTGCAAAACCCGGCTGCTGATTTACTATTACTTGCCTGCGATATGCTGCTGATGGAACCAATACTGCTCAAAGAACTTTATACCGATTATGAGCATCATAAAAATTACGATGCGTATGTTTTTACCAACGATGGTCAGCATGAACCTTTATGTGCTATATACACCAGTGCTGGTTTAGTAAAAATTATTACAGCTTTAAAAAATAACCAGCTGCAAAAACACAGCATGAAATTTGCGTTGAGTCTTTTAAATGTTTACTCCATTACTTTAAAAGAGGAGCAAAAAAAATACTTCCGCAATTTTAATGCACATGCCGAACTAAACGGCTTATAATCCCAGCTCCGATTTTTTCACTTTCTTAAACCCTGCTTTTCCGCTTTCACAAAGCGGGCAAGTGTATGCGGCTGTTAAATTTTCAAAAGTGGTGTCTGGCAGTATGCCGTTCTCTGCATCCCCGGTAACAGGATCGTAAACAGACAAACAGGTACTGCACTGATATACAAATTGCGGTACAGTTTTAGTTTGGGCTTCAGGCTTATTACTGCTTCCAGCTTGTTTTTTATTTAGTCCTGCACGGTAACGGTAATACTTCAATACACTGCGGCGCAACTGCTCCGGCAATAAAAAACGTGGGTTGCCGCTGCTGAAAATTTCACCTGTACGTTCGTTAGGATTAAAATCTTTAGCACACAAAATATCATACACCTTCAATAATTTTATTCCTAAAAAATC
>JAGVCC010000202.1 GCA_020059395.1 Chitinophagales bacterium
ACTTCGGGCAGCTCAAAATTTATTACATGCGTCAGGTCATCAATATCAATACCTCTTGCTGCAATATCTGTTGCCACCATAACCCTTAACTGCCCGCTTTTAAAATTGCTTAAAGCATTTTGCCTGGCATTTTGAGACTTGTTGCCGTGTATGGCTGCTGCAGTTATTTGTTCTTTATGCAAAATTTTAACCACCTTATCGGCACCATGTTTGGTACGTGTAAACACCAGCACCCTTGCAATAGCATCATTTTTTAAAAGATGCAGTAACAGTTTTATTTTGTCGTTTTTGGCAACGTAGTAAAGGCTTTGGTCAATTACATCTACTGTAGATGATACGGGTGTTACTTCAACCTTTGCCGGGTTGTGCAATAATACATTTGCCAACGTTTGAATTTCTGGCGGCATGGTGGCCGAGAAAAAAAGTGTTTGTCTTTTTTCAGGCAGTTTTGTTATTACTCTTTTTACATCGTGTATAAAACCCATGTCAAGCATACGGTCTGCTTCATCTAAAATAAAAATTTGCAAATAGCGCAAGCCTACAAAGCCCTGGCTTATTAAATCAAGCAAACGGCCGGGAGTGGCAATTAACACATCGGGGTTTTGCTTTAATGCAGCCACTTGCGGCATTTGAGATACACCACCAAATATTACGGTGTGTGTAACACCGGTGTGTTTGCCGTAAGCTGCAAAGCTGTCGTTAATTTGTATTGCCAGCTCCCGTGTGGGTGTTAAAATTAAAACGGCAATACCAGGCACCTGTTTTTTTTGCTGGTGCAGCAATTGCAAAACGGGTATTGCAAAAGCGGCTGTTTTACCTGTGCCTGTTTGTGCACAGCCCAATAAATCCTGCTGTTTTAAAACAATTGGTATGGCCTGTTGCTGAATGGGTGTGGGGTGTGTATAGCCCTCTTCGTGTAATGCTTTTAAAATGGGTGCAATTAACCCTAAACTATTAAAGTCCATTAAAAATGGTTTATGATATATGGCTGAAGGGACGTTGTATTTTCTTAAATCAGCAATGAAATTTGTTAGTACCACCGGCTTACAACCTGCCGTATTTGCTGTGTGGAGAGTGGCGAAGGTACACAATAAAATGGCGGCAGCGCATTTTAATTTAACGTGCTGGTCTTGCTACTTTGTTTTCCAGCGGCCGCTTTTAAGAAATGAAAAAGCCATAATAAAAATAGTTGTCCAGTAAATTATCTCATTACTCCATGCCATTGCAAGCGATATGTAATGCACTTTCATAAACACCCATGTATAAATAAGGTAAGTGGTAATAGCTACTATTTCTATTATCAAATTAATTTTTGTTTTGCCCGTTCCGGTAACCCCATTTAGCCAAATGTTGGCCACACTCATACACAGCATACCCAACGATACTGACCTTGCCACGGGAATACCTGCTTTTGCAAAAGCTTCATCCTGCCCAAACAAACTAAAAAATACCTGCGGAAATAAATTAAGCAATGCCACCATGATGCCGCAAAACAGCATACTCCATAACATAATTTTAGTGATTGCAGGTAATACTTTTTCTTCTTTACCCTGCCCCATTAAATTACTTACCACCACATTACTGGTGCTGGCAAAAGCCCAAACAAAAACACCACCCAGCCCAAATATATTCCGCATTACATTGCTAACTGCTTTGCTTATAACCTCGTGCCTGCTTTCAATCAAAAAGAAAAAAATTAACCATGTAGTAACACTTATTACATATTGCATTACCAGTGGTGCCGAAACTTTTATAATGGCTTTACTAAGTGTTTTATTATAAGCAAGGTTGTGCATTAAACCATACTTGTTTTTCAAACCGGTTTTTATTAAAACAATCAGTACTACAATGGCGCCAACAATTTCTGCAGCAACAGAGGCAACAGCTGCACCGTTAAAACCCATTCGGGGAAAACCAAAACGGCCTTCAATAAGCAGGTAATCTAAAATTATATTTACAGCCGCTTCGCAAATAAAGCCAATCATCAAATAACGGCTGTTGAGCGATGCTACCAAAAATGCGTTGCCTGTTAAAAACAAATACAAAAATGGCAGCCCTAAAATGCGTATACGTAAAAAACTTATTTCTTTAGGATAGGCAGCAGTGTCTGCCACTGCCTGTAAAATAAAAGGTGCTATTAAAAAAGTAAAAGCAATACCAATAATTGCAAACTGCAGACTAATGCGTATGCCTTGCGCAAAAATTGTTTTAAAGGCACCTGTATTTCCACTGCCTGCATGGCGGCTGAAAACTGTTTGTATAGCATTGTTTAAGCCATGTCCGGCTACAGCAAAAATTAAATAAAATACACCGGTAATGCCAGCGTCGCCCAGTGCATTTACATCGTACCAGCCTAAAAAAATACTGTTGGTGAGCATATTAATTTGAGGAATTAATATGGCCAGTGTAATTGGCAGGGCAATGCCTAATATTTGTTTGTTGGTAACCTTTACCCTTAAATCAGTATTTACAGCGGTACTTTCCATAAAGTCAGCAAAATTATCTTATTTTGCCTGCCGAAAATCACAGCGTGAAACCATCATTTACCATAATATGCAATACTGCCGAAGAAGGAGCACATTTGTTTGTGTTTGTTGGAGAGCAGTATGTATCACTGGCAATTTTAAACAGTAATCATATGTTTATTGCTGTGAGTGTTTACAATTTTGAAAGCAATGCCTCTGAACAGGATAAGTATAAAGCGCTGCATTTGATTTTGCACCAGGACAGTATTGCACAGCAACATTACAGCCGCACGGATATTATATGGTGCAATAAACAAAGTATTATTACGCCACAACAGTTTTTTGCACGGGACGAAAGTGCCGCTGCATTAAACCTTGTGTATGGCGACGCAGCTATATATAATACCAAAAATGACCTGGTTTTAAAACATCAGGTGTATAATGTTTACAGGGTTGATGCGGCTGTTGATAAACTGGTTGCAGATACATTCAATACTGCTGTGCAATGGCATCAGTACAGCCTGCTGCTTAATTTTGCAGCTGCAACTGAAAATTTGTTGTATTGTAATTTTAACGCCGGCAACATAACGGTTATGCTGCGTAAACAACAGCAACTGCAGATGGTGCAAACTTTTGCTTACAGCACCCCACAGGATGCTGCCTATCATTTACTTAATATATGCAAAAGCTATAGTGTTAATGTTGCAGAAATGGTTATTACGGCAAGCGGAATGATTGACGAATCATCTATTTTGTACGCAGAACTGCATAAATATTTTACCGGTATTGAGTTTTTGCCTTTGCCACCAGCTTTTGAATACTGCGATGAAATAACAAATTATCCGGCACATTACTTTAGTCACATTTTTACAACAGCAGCATGCGTATTATAAGCGGCACACACGGCGGCAGGCGCATATCTCCGCCACCAAGCATGCCTCATACAAGGCCCACAACCGATATTGCAAAGGAAGGATTGTTTAATATTATTCAGAATAACGTAGAAATAGAAGCACTGAAAGTGCTGGATTTATTTGGCGGCACCGGTTGCATTAGTTACGAGTTGGCAAGCAGGGGTGCTGCGGATATTACCATTGTTGAAAAAGATACGCAGATGCATGATTTTATAAAAAAAACATCTGCAGGACTTGGTTTTGATTTTTTTAAATTGTACAAGCTGGATGTGTTCCGTTTTATAGAATCGGCTACCGAAAAATATGATTTTATTTTTGCAGGCCCGCCTTATGCACTGGCCACCATTGATGACCTGCCGTTGAGAATATTTGAAAAGAAATTATTAAAACCAAAAGGCTGGTTTGTGCTGGAACACACACCACGAAATGATTATAAAAAATTTGCTGGCTACAAAACAGAACGTAACTATGGCACTACTATTTTTTCCATTTTTATCAATAATGAATAAAGTAACATAACTCAGATGCTCCGCAGTTTCAGATACCTGCTGTTTCCTGTATCACTTATCTATGGTGGTATTGTGTGGCTGCGTAACTGGCTGTTTGATAAAAATGTTTTCAAATCAGCCTCCTTTAATTTTCCCATTATATGCATAGGCAATATTGCAACAGGTGGCACAGGCAAAACACCTATGACGGAGTATTTAATTCGCCTGCTGCAGCACCAATACAAAACAGCCACTTTGAGCCGTGGTTACAAACGTAAAACAAAAGGCTTTGCTATTGCCAATGCAAACACAACGGCCCTTGAAATTGGCGATGAACCCATGCAGTTTCATAATAAATTTCCTGATGTGACTGTGGCTGTGGGGGAGGAGCGGCTGGTGGCTATACCGCAATTGCTGCATGACAGGCCGCAAACGCAGTTGATATTATTGGATGATGCTTTTCAGCACCGCAGTGTAAAAGCCGGCTTAAACATTATACTTACTGCCTACAACAATTTATTTACAAGAGATTTAATGTTGCCCGCCGGTGATTTACGGGATGTAAAAGCCAGTATGCATCGGGCAGATATTATTGTGGTTACCAAATGTAAAACAGCTTTAAACGCTGATGAAAAAACAGCTATAATAAAAGAAATAAAACCATTACCCCATCAAACTATTTTTTTTACAGAGATAAGCTATACTGCGCCATACCATCTTTTCAATAACAGTAATGTAAATATTGCTGCAGAAACAAATGTGCTGCTGGTTTGCGGTATTGCCAACCCAAAACCTTTAAAAGATTATTTAGCAGCCAAAATGAACACCTATGATTTGCTGCGATACCCAGATCATCATATTTTTAACAGCGATGACCTTGCAGATATTAAAAAGCAATTTGAGAAAATAAAAAGCAGTAATAGAATTATACTAACTACCGAAAAAGATGCAGTGCGTTTAGTTAAGTTTGAACAGGAGTTGAAAGATTACCCTGTATTTGTTTTGCCAATTGAACATCGTTTTTTATTCGAAGAAGGCGCATTGTTTCACAAGAAAATTATCAGCTTCATCAACTCCTTTGCTGCTAAACCGATAAACTAATGTACCAATTAACAATTTAAACTAAACACCGTTTATATAACTGCACCGTATTTTCCAGCCCTAAATAAATAGCATCGCAAATCAGGGCATGGCCAATAGAAACCTCCTGCAGCCCTGAAATATGTTGCGAAAAGTATTTTAAATTATCCAGATCTAAATCATGCCCTGCATTAATACCTAAACCCAGCTCTTTTGCTTTTGTTGCGGCAGCAATATATGGCGCAATGGCTTTTTCTTTATTGCCCAGCGCAAATTCGATAGCATAACCCTCGGTGTACAGTTCAATACGGTTTGCCCCGGTTTCTTTAGCGCCTTCCACCATTTCCACAACGGGGTCAACAAAAATTGAAACCCTGATGCCGGCATTTTTAAAAACAGC
>JAGVCC010000144.1 GCA_020059395.1 Chitinophagales bacterium
AATCATCCCATTATATAAAGCACATTCTCCAATGGCATAAATATTTTCATCGCTGGTTTGCAGTTTTTCATTTACTACAATGCCGCCTCTTTGGCCAACTTCTAATCCAGCCAGTTTCGCCAGTTCATCTCTTGGTTTAATACCGGCAGATATTACCAGCATGTCTACATCAATTTTTACATCATCTGTAAACTGCATACCGCTGATGCTGTCTGTTCCTAATATTTCAGAAGTATTTTTATTGGTAAGAATTTTAAGACCCAGGCTTTCTAATTTTCCTTTAAGCATATTGCTGCCAGCATCATCAATTTGCCTTGGCATAAGGCGGGGAGCAAATTCAATTACTGAAGTATCGGTAACGCCTAAGTCCATCATAGCTTTGGCAGCCTCCAACCCTAAAAGGCCACCGCCGATAACAGCACCTTTTGTAGCTTTTTTAGCCCAGGCTGTCATCATTTCCAAATCTTCAATAGTGCGGTAAATAAATACACCGTTTTTTTCTACACCGGGTATAGGGGGAACAAAAGCACCAGAACCAGTGGCCATAATTAATATATCATACGGAACTGTAAGGCCGCTGTGAGAATCGACAGTTTTAGCTTCACGATTTATTTGTGAAATGGGATCGCCTAAGTGCAGGGTAATATTATTTTCAGCATACCAACTGGCGGGTGCCATTGTAAGGTCTTCGGCAGATTTACCTGCAAAAAATTCGCTCAGGTGTACCCGGTCGTATGCCGGACGAACCTCTTCGCCAAAAACAGTGATGCTAAATGGAGAGTTGGGGGCTTTAGCTACCAGTTTTTCGCAAAACTTGTAACCCACCATGCCGTTGCCGATAATTAGTATGTTCATTGCTGTAATTTTTAAAATCACAGCAAACAATCGTATTAAAAAATAATAAATTTAATATAAATAGCAGTGAAACTAGATAAAAATGAATTAAAATATTATTTCTACAATAAAAATATAGATTTAAAACTTAAAAACAATGTATTTTGAAAATATAAATTACATATTTTAAAAAATAATTTATAGTGTCTGTTTAAACAGTATTTGGATAATTGATTGACAATAAATAAACTAAGCCTACTTTTATAACAAAAACCTCAATTTTTTCATGACTTTAAAAAAAATAAAATGTGATTTAAACAGCTGTGCCTTGTGTAAATCATGTAAAAAAGAATGGCTGCCTGCAATTGATGCTAACCGAAAAGTGTTTCAACTAAAAAAAGGAGATATTCTTTTTAAAGAGGGAGAAGCCGTAAAAGGCATGTTTTTTATTACCGATGGCCTAGTGAAAGTGCATAAAAAGTGGGATGAAGAAAAAGAAATGATTTTACGCTTTGCCAATAAAGGAGCTATTGTGGGCCACCGGGGCTTAGGTGGCGATACTATTTACCCGGTATCGGGTACTGCACTGGCACCCACTACTGTTTGCTTTGTTCATATGGATTTTTTCACGGCATCGCTTAAAGTGAATACAGATTATTTATATGAACTAATGATGTTTTTTGCGGCAGAACTGAAAGAATCGGAAAAACGCATGCGCAACCTGGCACACATGAATACAAAAGGCAGGATTGCTTATGCAATACTGTCGCTGCAGCAAAAATTTGGTATATCCGAAGATGGATTTTTAAATATAGTATTAACCAGACAGGATATTGCCTCTTATACCGGCACCACTTATGAAACACTCTTTAAAATGATGAATGAAATGGCAGAGGAGGACATTTTAAAGTTTGCTGAAAAAAGAATTGCAATACTTGATATTGAAAAACTAGAGGCGCTTGTGGAAAAACCTGAATGATTCCGTTTAAGGCAATTATTTAAAAACCACAACAGGCTTATTTACCAGCACAATAAATTGCAAAAATATGGGTACAAAACAGGTATTTACCAACCTTGCCCCGTGTGCCATTTATTAATGCGGCAATTTTTCTCTGAAGTATCCGTAAGTCCACGTACCGGCAATGGCGCTTAACACCACAACAGCAATAACATAAACGCCTGTGCCTATTTGTGCAAACAAAGGCCCTGGGCAGGCCCCTGTAACCGCCCAGCCTAAGCCAAATAATAAACCACCATATATCTGGCCCTTATTAAATTTTTTGGGATGAAACTCAACTTTTTCACCATGCATTGTTTTTATATTAAACCGCTTAATCAGCCGTACCGAAATAATACCAACCACCACTGCGGTGCCTATTACCCCATACATATGAAAGCTTTGCAGCCTGAACATTTCCTGTATACGGTACCATGAAATTATTTCTGCTTTTACAAACACAATCCCAAAAACAATACCTACCGCCATATATTTAAAATTATACCACCAGGGATGTGTTATTTGCGATTCATTGATACACATACTATCCAAAGACCTCACTTCAAAATCAGTATTATCAATCCTATTATTTCCGTTTAATGGTTGCACTGTTATATTTTCTTTTACTGCCTGCATATTTTTAACTGTATAGTTTTACTTAATAATTTATAAACTCAAAATAAAAGGCAATATAAAGTTTGCCATTATAAACCCTCCGGCCATAAACATAACGGTTGCTACAAGCGAAGGCCATTGCAAATCACTTAACCCCATAATAGCATGGCCTGAAGTGCAACCACCTGCATACCTGGAACCAAAACCTACTAAAAAGCCACCTCCCACTAACATAACAAGCCCCCGAAGTGTAAATAAACTTTGAACTGTAAAAAGTTCTTTTGGTAAAAGATTGGTGTTGTCTGTAATGCCATAGCCGACCAGCTCAGCCGCAAGTTTAGCATTTACAATCACAGGGTTTGGATTTGCCAGTAATTTAGCAGCAATGATGGCACCCAAAAATATTCCTGCCACAAAAAATAAATTCCACATTTCTTTTTTCCAGTTGTACTTGAAAAAATTTATATTGGCAGGAAAACATGCGGCACATGCATGGCGCAGGTTGGCAGATATACCAAAATGCTTATTACCTAAAAGCAGCAGCGCCGGAACAATAAGCCCTATTAGTGCACCAGCTATATACCAGGGCCAGGGTTGTTTAAGCATTTCTATCATAATAGTTTCTGTTTTATAATTGATGGCAAAATTGCAGCAGCGCAATGGCGTTATGTGTGATATTCATCACTTAAATTGCCGGCACTATGCAATACTTTGCAATGATAAGTAGCTTTGTAAAAATTGACAAATGAAAACTATAAAAGAATACCTGCATGACTATCCTGCAGCATTTGCAGCAGAAGCAGCGGCTTACGGACAGATAATGGATTTTGAAAAGGATACCGAAATTGTAAAAATGGGGCAATATATAAAATTTATACCGCTGGTATTGGAGGGTATAATTAAAGTGTTTACCCGGTTTGAAGATAAAGAGCTTTTGCTGTATTACATTGAAAGCGGTGAAAGCTGCATTATGTCGTTTAATGCAGGAATAAAAAACACCCCAAGTAAAATAATTGCTATTGCCGAAGAAAAAGCCCTACTGCTTTTACTGCCTGCCGAAAAAGTTGGACAATGGATAAAAATCTTCCCAGCAGTAAACCAGCTTTTTTATAATTTATACAACCAGCGGTACGCCTCCTTGCTAGACACAATAAACCATTTACTTTTTCACCGGCTTGATCAAAGACTATACACCTACCTGCTGGAAATGAGCCGCCAAAAAAACAGTATGATATTGCATATAACGCACAGGCAAATAGCCGGCGAATTAGGCACTGTAAGAGAAGTGATTAGCAGAGTAATGAAAAAACTTGAACTGGAAAATAAAATAAAGCAACTGCCACATGGTATAGAAATATTAGCCACTGGTAACCAAAGTCACAAAAACAGGTAGACACTTATTGTAGTTTTACAATACTGCAATGCATTACAGCATATGAAAAAAAAGGTAATAAAGTTTATTGCTGTATGCTTGTTATGCATAAGTATTGTTGCAGCAATTGTATGGCTAATTCAATTATTAAACCAATAAAACTAGTATTATGAAAAAAAACATGGGAAGTACGGATCGCATTATCCGTCTGATGCTTGCGGCAGTATTTGCATACCTGTATTTTGGCGATGTAGTTACCGGCACTTTAGGTTTGGTGCTGGTAATTTTAGGTGGCGTATTTGTATTAACCAGTGTGGTAAGTTTTTGCCCGCTCTATTCCATTTTTGGCCTTAATACATGCCTTGTAAAAAAGAGTTAAAGCAGGCTAAACATTTTTTGTGCAGTACTGGTTACAATGTTTTAACCTGTAACGGTACTGCACAACATTAAAATTACAAAAGAGATAAATTTAATAAACCATCGGTCATTGTGTTTCCCCGTTACATATAATTACTGCAATCTCAAGTTCTTTATTTTCTAAAAATGATAGTTGAGCATAAAATTCCATGAGCAAACATCCACTTTATTAATTACATACTTTTCATTACCATAAACATTTCCACATTTCCCTTTATACACAAATAGCAGTTGTGCTTCCATACCTTTTAAAAATCCTGCAAACTCATGCCGTATATCAATATTAATTTGTGTGTAAGATGGCAGACCATATTTGTTTAATCTATAGTTGTTTACGTCTGGCAAACTGTAATAACCAATACCTGTTTGCAGCTTAATACCTGCATCAGGAAAGATATAACCTCCTTTCAATAAAAAGGCATTCACATCACCAAGGCCTTCATTACGCTCCCTTGGCAAAAAAGTAAAAAATGGCTCTCTGCCCCATTCTCTTGGCATTAGATAGCGGCCTTGTGCTGTTATTCGGTTGTAGTTAACAGAAGTTTGAATACGTTTATTTTCCCAGCCCAGCTTTATGCCAAATGATTGCGATTTTCCATTTTTACAAAAATATGTTTTAGCGGGGTTTTTATTGCCGCCATCTTTTACAGCATCCTGTTTTATATATTGCAATGCTGCAATCACTTTGCTTTTATTTTCAAGCAAAATAGAATAGTCGGCCTGCAGTAATGCTGAGTTAAAAATATTTGCAGCATACAAATTGTGAAGCTGTATAGAAAAGTTTTCGTTCCACTTATGCGAAACACCCAACAGGGCCATTCCGTTACTGTTTAAATTACCCTTATAATCAGATTTAAGTCCATCAATATTTACACCTTGAGGGTATACACCTACAGACGCTCCCACTCCATACCATTTCACTGTGCTTCTGGGAGATATTTCATACAAATACCCACCTGCTATTCTCGTATTCTTTAACGCATATATTTCAGAGTATATTCCACCTGCCGCTGTTGGCCGCATACGGCCATCCTGTAAGTTTATAAATGGAGTATTGATAAGCTGTTTGCCAAACGTTATTTGAAATTTTTTCCAGCTGTATTTCACATAAAACTCTTCCAGCCTGTCAATGTCAGTTTTATTAGCCGGATTCGCCACATCAAACAACCCCAGTTCATACCTGTTTTGTTGATTGGTTTTGGGGTCAGGCTTAGATAAATCTGAAGACCAAATATTGAAAATAAAAAAACTACTTACGCCAATCTGAAAACCATACAGCTTTGCAGTTTCATATTTTATACCACCGCCTGCTGCATTGGCATAATAGTCTGAAAGGTCGTTTCTATTATCCGTTGCCATAAAAAAATAACGAAAGTGCCCATGCATCTGTCCGTTTTTAAAAGCATGCAGCAGCGAAGCAGAGTCTGCCGCAACCTTTTCCTTTCCTTTCCAAAGCGTAGGCTTTTCTGCCACTTCCTGGTGCTGTGCAAATACCTGCTGGCATAAAATAATTACCAATGATGAAATAAAAGATCTCCTAATTATGAAAAAAAGCTTCATCTAAATTTTTGTATTCAGTATGTTCCAAGCCCCTCCGTTGTAACACTCCACTCCTGCAGCGCTAAGCATACTTTTAGCCATACCGCTTCTGCTGCCGCTGCGGCAACATGTAATTACAGGTTTGTCTTTTTTCTTTAGTTCGGCAGCTTTGCTTTTTATTATATCAAGCGGAATATTTACGGCGCCATTTATATGCCCGACTTTAAATTCTGCAGCGCTCCTTACATCTATAATAACCGCCCCATTGCTTAACAGAGCTTTATAATCAACTGGTGTATCACCACCAAAAAGCCTTTTTAATA
>JAGVCC010000308.1 GCA_020059395.1 Chitinophagales bacterium
TATTTTTGTTTTAAATAATGCAACTGCTGATAGTGTGGCAAATATAAAGCCGCATGTTTTTGCAATATATAAAGCTGGTTATCTTTTACTCTTTGCCGGTCGTTAAATTGTGCCGAAACAAAATTGACAGATACCCGGTAATAAAAAAGGCGCTCCGGTGAAAAATAAAATTTGAAATCGTTTTTATAAGCGTGCAACCAAAACTCCCAGTCTTCGTGGCCATAGTGCGGCACTGCAATATCGTACCCATTATTTGCCTGCCATACTGTGCGGCGGTACACTGCACAAGCATCAATATAATTTTCAAATAACAGACGGTTACTATCAAAAGCAGTAGTGCAAAATTTTTCGGTTGTTTCTCCTTCTTCATCAAAAAAAACTGGTGCACAATAAAAAATATCGCACTCGTTTTTTTCCAGCAGGTCAACAGCAAGATTAATATAGTCAGGCTTTATTTTATTGTCAGCATCAAGCGCAAGTATGTATTTTCCACTACTGGCATTTATGGCAGTATTGCGTGCCTTTGCCGGGCCACCATTGTTTTGATAAATTATGTTATAACCCTCCTGCTGTAATTGTAACAACTTTTGCTTTGTTGCTGCATCGGTGCTGCCATCATCCACAATAATAATTTCAACGGAGTATTTAATAGCAGTTGTATCAATACTGTTAAGCGCCTCATCAATAAACGCACCATGATTATAACAGGGTATAATAATTGAAACAAGTGGCAGCGTTGAGGAAGATAGCATAAAAAAGGTTTGATTACACAACAGCAGGCAGCAAATATACCGGATATAACAGAAAGGCGGGGCCACAGATGCTTTACAATACTACAGCAGTATATTAAGTATGCCTGTTACTTTGCCACCAGCGGTAGCCAATATAACCTGCAAATACAAAAGGAGCAGCCATTAGGTATAAAATACCGCTGTTCATACCCTTTGCCGGCTTTTCGCCCATTTGAGAGGCTGTTTTGGTACAAACAGAACATTGAGCGCTACTGCTGTTGTTAAGTACAACCAGCAATAATAATATGGTAAGAAATTTTTTCACCACTGCAAAGTTACGGCCTGCAAAGCTGCCACTAACACTTGTTTAACTAAAAATTTTTTAAACGGGTATTAAAACCGCATTACTTATCTTTATTTTGCCCATTATAATTTAAAGCGCATGTGGAAATTTCTTACAATACTGTTTTTTTGTTTACAAAGCTTGTTATTGCAGGCGCAAGCACAGCCCTTTTCCAAGGCGGCGCCACTTTACCGCAAGGCACAACAGCTGTTGCAGCAAGGTATGTTTTTAGAAGCCGTAACTGTCTTAAAAAAGTCTATCGCTGCCGATAAAAAATTCGATTCATCGCATATTGCACTGGCTGAACTATACCTGCGTATTTCGCAAAACGACAGTGCCGTAAAAGTGCTTAATGCCGCTTTAAAAAATAAGCCCGCTTTTACCAAGGCACACGAGCTGATGGGTAAGGTGTACCGAGATTATATTAAAAACTCCACCACAGCAATTACGCACTATACCAACGCTGCTAAGTACGACAGTACCAATAAAGAAACATGGTATTCGCTGGCATGGTGCAGTAATGATTTAAAAAAATACAGCGATGCGGTTAAATACGCCATAAAAGCACTTGATATTGATAACAGCTACAAACCTGCTTACAATGAGATGGGGCATGCTTTTAGAAATATGGGTACATTCAAAGAGGCTTTGGAAGTTTTCAGGCAGCGATTAAATATTTCTGTAAATGAGCAGCCGCTTTATTACAGCGGGCTTTGTTATATTGAACTAAAAGATAAAGAGGGTGCTCAAAAAATTTACGACGAGCTGGTTAAAATACAATCTAAAGCGGCAGACATTTTAAAAAAGCGGATTGATACGATGCAGTAATGATTATCGTATTTCAGAAACTGCATTACTATTTAAAAATCCTTCCTGGTCAAAAAATTTAGGTTCGGTTACAAAAGCATGTAACGCTCCTTTTAATATAGTATGGCTCAGTAAATCATCGGCCCTGTACACCACAGGGCTTTGTACTGCATACAGTTTTTGTGCAGCAGCAAGTGTTATGGCATAAGCATGTGTACAGTCGTGAAAGCCTGCTTTTTTTAAATAAGGACTGTAAGGCTTGGGCAACATATTACTCACCATTGTATAATCCCACTTCATTAAACCAACACTTGAAATAAGTTTGTAAAAAAGCTGTTTTATCCTTGCGCCTGTTGTTACTGTTTCATTTTTTAAATAGCCTAAATAAACCAGCTCCCAGTTTGCGGGCAACTCTTTTACAGCATCGGGCAACAAATCAATAACTTTTTCAAGCGGCACAATATCATCTTCTAATATCAGCACCCGCTGCCAGTTATTTTTTATCATTTCAAAATACACACTGCGGTGAGAAAGGGAACAGGCCAGTTCGCCGCTGTTAAGGGGCTTACCCTGTCTTTGCAATTTTATAGCGGCGGTTTCATTATAGGTGCCGTCTGTTTTAGCTTTTTCTAAATCGAGGTTAAGTTTATCAGTACCCCAAAAAAAATCAAAGTGCAGACCCTGCAGTTTTTCTGTAACAGTCCTGTGCCTGTCTGCAAATCGGGGTACACTTACCACGAATATTTTATCGAAATAAGCATTTAAAAAGTTTATAGCCTGATGTTGAGGAGACATAATTCTTTAAATTAAAGCTACAATAAAACTGTGTAAAATTTAGTGCCGCCAGTGCAGCTTAATTGCGCTGACATGAAAATTTTAAAAAAAAGAGGTTGCCTGTTATGACAACCTCTTTTTCTTTTATCAGTTTAAAAATTATGGATTTTGAACTGTGTTAGGGTTTCCCTGTATTTCTGAAGTAGGAATGGCAAACACCCACAAATCACTTGCAGAAGGTGCAGGCACCTGCAGTACACCACCCACTGAAGCGGATACAAGGTTAGGTACTACTGTTCTGTCCAAAGGAAGGTTTAATCTTTTCAAATCAAACCACCTGTGTCCTTCCGCCCAAAACTCTACTCTTCTTTGTACCATTATTTCGTCAATTAGCGCCTGACCAGTATTAGTACTTAAAACATAACTTGCGTTTCTGTTTACAGCAAGGGTAAACAATGCAGCTCTTGCCTGAGCTTCATTAGCTCCACCAATTCTTGCATTAGCCTCGGCAATAATCAAATACATTTCTGCTAATCTTATATATGGCACATCACCAATTGTAGGCAGGTTTCTAATGCGAAACTTCCTGCTCATGTACGGTGTACGGGCATATGCAGTACTTGGAAGTGGAAAATTGGTGGCAGTTGGTGCCGGTTCCCACATATTTTTTCTAACATCAGTAGAAGGGATTAAATTATATAATGCCTGATTAATTCTTTTAGGCGTACCCCTTACATAAGTCGTATTACCGTCGAACGAAATTTGCGCCATGTAAGAACCAAAAGTATCCCCCTGGTCATCCTGTACAAAAGCACCCCATATCCATTCTGGATTGTTAATGTCATTAAAACCAGCCTGGTATTGTACATTACTCATTAATGAAAAACCACCTAAGGTAATTACCTGGTTAGCATACTGAGCAGCTAAAGCCCATTTTTGCTGCACCAGTGCCACCCGTGCCCAAATAGCGTAAGCAGCTCTTAATGAAATGTGCGACTTATTTCTTGGAGCAGTAGCTGTAGCAAAAGCAGCAACAGCATCAGTTAAATCTTTATTGATTTGAGTATAAACTTCTTCAACTGTAGACCTTGGCAGTTGTATTTGCTTAGAAGATAATGGCATTGAAACCCCTAACTGTGAGTTGGTACCACTTGCATCGTATCTTTTAGCATAAATCTGTACCAAATAAAAGTATGACCATGCCCTCATGGTTAATGCTTCTGCTTTCAGGCGACTTCTATCTGCCGGAGTACCAGCAGCGTTGTCAGCATTTTCAATAATGGCATTTGCATTACCTATGCAACGGTAATACATGCGGAAAGGATAGGCACAATATGAGTTGTCTGGGTTTTTTTGGTTTAACCAGCCGCCAGCACCATTACCGGGAGAGTACCAGTTGGCTACTGCCTGATGCACATCTTCACCCATAAAGTCTGTCATTAACATCACGCCACCCTGTCCGGGTGTATTTTGGTTATCGAAACGGCTATACAAATACCTGTAAATGCCGTTCATTACTGTTTCACCATTACCAACCGTTGTAAATGCATCCGTTTCTGATACGGCATTGGTTGGGGTTTCATCAAGAAATTCTTTTTTACAACCTGCCAAAAACATTAAGGCAACAGCTGCGATGAGTATTTTCTTCATATTATTTCAATTAATTGTAGTTTATTAAAAGTTCATGTTTAATCCAACGTTAACAAGCCTGTTAGGAGTGTACACAGGGCTGTTAGTTCCGTTAAATGATTCTGCAGGATTTAGACCCTGACGCTTTGATACTATAAAAATATTTTCGCCGCCAACAAAAACTCTCAAATTTTCTACTTTCAATTTGCTGGTTAAAGATTTTGGCACCATATAAGTTAAAGCTACATTTCTAAAGTTTAA
>JAGVCC010000276.1 GCA_020059395.1 Chitinophagales bacterium
GCACAATCGCTGGCCGCTGCATTAAATAAATACAAAAACATTTCGGCGGCTTTTAAACCCCATAATTACGAGCTGCTGGTGGAGCAGGTAAAAGATAATTTTTTAAACAATTACAAAACCCGTTTTTTAGCAAAGGTTGGCCAACGGTTGTTTTTTGTGCAGGCAGAAGAAGTGGCATTTTTTTGCGCCGATAATAAAATTGTTTTTTTAACCGACAGAGAAGGCAACCGTTTTGTTATTAATGCCACCATTGATAAATTGGAAAGCGAACTGAACCCGAAAGATTTTTTTAGGGTTAACCGCAGTACCATTATACATGCAGGCGTGCTGGAGCAAATTAAACCCTACCCTAACAACCGCCTTAAACTGCAGTTAAAAAACATTACCCCCAACGAAGAGATAGTTATAAGCCGGGAAAGAGTACAGGATTTTAAAGAATGGGCCGGCGCTTGGTAGCGGATTTTAATTTTACCTGCAATGAATTTATATTCGCTGCATGGAACACATAACCCACCTCACCAAAGACAAAAAATTTAAAAAAATCATTGAGCTGCAACAACCCTTCGTTTTAGGAAAACGTAAAAATATTTACCTGCATTTGTGTACTTCTATAATGAGCCAGCAACTAAGCACCAAAGTGGCCGATGTGTTTCAACAACGGTTTTTAAACCTGTATGGTAAAAAAACTCCTACAGCACAACAAATTGCAGATACCGCTTTTGAAAAATTACGGGGCATTGGCCTCAGTAATGCAAAAGCAAATTATGTATTGAATGTGTGCAATTTTTTTATTGAACAAAAGATAACTGATGCACAGTTATACAAAATGGATAACGAAGCTGTGATTAAACACCTTACACAAATAAAAGGTGTGGGCAGGTGGACGGTGGAAATGATTTTAATGTTCAGCCTTGGCAGAGAAGATGTTTTTCCTGTAGATGATTTAGGCATACAACAGGCGGTTTGTAAACTGTATAACATTGAAGCCGCAGATAAAAAATTAATGAAAGAAAAAATGCTGAAGATTTCAAAAAAATGGAGCCCTTATAATACGTATGCCTGCCGGTATTTGTGGGGTTGGAAAGATACCCCCTCCGCCCCCTGAAGAGGAACTGGGTTTAAAATACTTTACAGTTCTTTTATAAACTTAAAGGTTTGCGGATATAAAATAGTTACCGTTAAATAATAAAGTAACTATCTAAGTTTCCCTTTTAGCACCTTCCGATTTATTGGGAAGGGACAAGAGCTTTACAGGCTCATAATTATTTCTTCCAAATACCTCTTATCTATTTCATCAAACCGATTCAATAACTCACTGTCAACATCCAGCACAGCAGTAACAATACCATTTGTAAAAACAGGCACCACAATTTCACTTTTACTTAAACTGCTGCAGGTAATATGACCGGGAAACTTTTCAACATCGGGCACAATTAATGTTACCGCTTGTTGCCATGCTGCTCCGCAAACACCACGGCCTTTTTTTATTCTTGTACAGGCCACCGGACCCTGAAACGGACCCAGGACCAGCTCATCCTCGCCCTTCTCATTGGGCTTCACTATATAAAACCCTACCCACAACCAGTTAAACTGTTCTTTTAATGCAGCACAAATATTGGCTAGGTTAGCAATTGCATCTGACTCACCTTCAATTAATGCGTTTATCTGCGGAATTAATGACTGGTAAAGTTCCTCTTTAGTACCCGTTGTTATGTGTAAGTCTTCTGCCATAAAAAATTTGTTGCTGCAATTTACAACACTCTTATAGTTATTCTTTAAGCTGCTTTATATACAGTGGCTGTCTATTTCCACCGCTCATACCCAAATTGTTTCCTTTTATCAAACCACAAAAAAATAATTTTTACTTAAATATTTTATAAGTAATTGATTATTAACAAATATAGGTTAAACCGACTAATGGCAACAACCAGCTACTATAAAAAAACTGGTATTATGTGTTGCATAGTACCAAAAGTGTTTGTATGTTTGCATTGTGATTATGAAAAGCGCTTTCAATATCACCTTAAAGTATAGCCATGAATCATTTAATTTTTAGGAACAGTGTTTTACAAAAAGCTGCTAAAGTACAAGGCGGTATAAGTAAAACAAAAACAGTAAAGCCATGAATATTGATAACACAGCCAGCCAAATGCGAAAAGGAGTTCTCGAGTTTTGCATCCTTTCTGTAATTAAGCAGGGAGAGGCGTACCCGAGTGACATTATTGAAATAATGAAGGCAGCCAACTTCAATTTGCTGGAAGGTACCCTTTACCCACTGCTTACCCGGCTTAAAAATGCAGAATTATTAACCTACCGCTGGGTAGAAAGTAACAGTGGGCCCCCACGTAAGTACTTTTCTCTTACAGAAAAAGGTGCCGCATTTTATACAGAACTGGAAGCCACCTGGAACGAACTGGCCAACGCCGTAAAAGCTGTTACGGAAAATAACAGCACCAATTTTAATAACCCAAACTTCAACCAGCCGTAATACAAAGAAAAGTATAGCCATGATTTTTTGTACTACAGCAACCAACTAACGAACAAAAACTGATTAAGTCATGAAACAAGTAATCAATATCAACTTTCAGGGCCAGGTGGTACCAATAGAAACCACTGCATTTGAAATACTGAAAAGTTATACCGACAGCCTTAACCGCCATTTTATAAATGAAGAAGGAAAGGAAGAAATTATTAATGATATAGAAAGCCGTATTGGGGAGCTTTTTCAGGAGCGCTTAAAAAAAGGATCTACCTGTATTACTGATGATGATGTAAATGCCATCATTAACAGCATTGGCCGCCCCGAAGATTTTGAACCAATGGAGGAAAATACTCAAAAAACATCCTCGTCGTCTGCTGCTGACAATAACAACAACCAGCAGCAAACATTTACCGGCAGCACTAATACCAGCGGCAATAAAAGATTATACCGCAACGAAAATGATAAAGTACTGGGTGGTGTGTGCAGCGGCCTTGCCAACTATTTTAATATAGATGTGGTGGTGGTACGGGTAATTTTCGCCATCCTGTTTTTTGCTTTTGGATTTGGCTTTTTGCCATACATTATTATGTGGGTGGCTGTGCCAAGCAGCAGCAGCACACAAATTGGCGGCACTAAAAAAAAATTATTCCGTGACCCGGATGATAAGCTGATTGCCGGTGTGTGCAGCGGCATTGGTAACTATTTTGGCATTAATGCCTGGATACCTCGTGTGCTGTTTTTACTTCCTTTCTTATCATTTATTTCACGCTGGGGCCATTGGGGCGGCTTTTGGGATTTTGGAGATGTTATCCGTTTCACCTTTAGCCCAACCTCGTTAATTGTGTATATTATTTTATGGATTGTAATACCCGAAGCTTTTACCACCAGCGAAAAGCTGGAAATGAAAGGCGAAAAGGTGGATATGAACTCCATTAAAAATTCTGTAATGGAAGAAATGAAAGGTGTGGGAAAGAAAGCGGAAAAATTTGGTGCAACTGCAGGAGAAGTAATTAATGAAAAAGCAAAAACCGTTGCCGCAGATGTACAAAATTTTGGCAGGCGCAACCGTGGTGGTTTTGGTAATGTAATTGCAATGATAGCTAAAATATTTGCCTACTGCATTATTGGCTGTGTGGTGTTTGGTTTGGTAATGGGGCTGTTTGGTATGGGTATTTTTTCAATTGGTGTTTTTCCTTTAAAAGATTATATCCTTAAAGGCAGCTGGCAAAATGTTTATGCATGGGGTACACTGCTTTTATTTATTGCGGTACCAATAATTGGTATTATTACATGGATAATAAGGCGTATTGCAAAGCTGCGTAGCAACAGCCGTATTTTAAACCTCACCTTCAGCGCCTTGTGGACGATAGGTTGGATATGCATCATCATGCTAATTATATCAATAATTAGAGATTTTAAAAGCCCCAGCCGTTTAGAAGAACAGGCTGTAATATTAACCAATCCACAGGTTAGCAAACTGGTGGTTACATCATCAAATCCGCTAAGCAAAAAATACTATGACCGCAACTGGTTAAGGCTGGAGCCATTTGAAAACATTATTGATGAGGATACAGCTTTTGTAAGAAATGTATATGTAGAAATTGCCAGAGCCACCAACGACAGTTTTAGCGTAACCATGAAAAAAATTGCACGTGGTAATACAAGAACTGAAGCTAACAACCTTGCCAATTTGATAGAGTTTGATATACAGCAGCAAGACAGCATACTGCAGTTAGACAAAGGTATTGCCATAAACAAAGTAGATAAATTTAGAAACCAGGCAGTAATTATAACGGTATATGTACCGGTTGGTAAACAAATACGCATAAACAAAGGCATAGGCTGGCAGGTACATTTTGGAGATGACCGCTGGGCAAGAAACTGGAACGACAATTTTGATGAATGGGACAACGAACCGGATATGCGCTGGCAAAGTGATGTAGATTATATAATGAAAGAGGATGGGCTGTACACATTAACTGGTGCTAAAGCAGATGGCTGGAATGATAAAAAACGCAGCCGCACAAAATATGAACGCAACGATAACAGCGACGGATACAGATATAACGACTATGATAAAAAAGCGGATTCTTTAAGAAGAATACAGGAGTTGAAACGCCAGCAAATTACTGATTCACTGGAAAGAGAACAAAGGAAAATAGAACGTGTTAAAGACAGTCTTGAAAACATCAGCATAATAAGTACCGAGCCATCAACCATCAGCTCTGTATTAATGCCCGGCGGCCCTGCTTACAGCAATATATAATTAAACTGGTTTCATTAGTTGAGTTGAAGTTGAAACAAAAGTGCCCCGCCGGTTTGCCGGTGGGGCCTGTTTAAAAAATTTAAACCTTTTGTATGTATACCATGAAAAAGAAAAATCCATTTTTTGTATTGTTTTTACTGGTTGTAATAAGTACAATGGCATGTAATTTTCACGGCCGCAAAAAAACAGTGAAAGTAAACAACGGAGAAGAGGTTTTAAAAATTGAATATTGCGGCAACATATCATTTACTGAAGACGGCACCGGTATAGAAGATATTTCTCCTGATGGCTACATATACTACAAATGCAATGGCCAGCGTGTGTATATAGAAAGCGATGAAGACGGGGATTTGCATTACAAAGTATACGATAACGGCAAGCGCATAAAAGTAAGCGATGCAACAGCTTCAACACTGTTAAGCAATGCTGTTAAAAAAATGGAAGAGCATTATTACCGTTAATTATTCTTCGTGTATGCACAGCACCGGCATTGTGGTATGGTGCAGCAAATCACTTGTTTGGCTTCTTCTAAACATTTTTTCCATCAGGTTGTGTTTTTTGGGTATTACTACCAGCCAGTCTGCTTTGGTTTGTTCTGCAAAATAATTAATACCAGCAGTTATATCTTTACTAATAACAGTCTGGTACTCTGGGTTACATTCCTTTAACAGCTCTTTCAAATGTTTAGCTGCTTCGCTTTTTTCATCATGCACTACAACACCCGCCTCCACATTTAAAACAAAAAGTGCCGCATTAAAATCCTTAACCAGTTTTTTAATAGGCCCTACGGGTGTGGTGGCAATTACTGCTTCGTAGTCGCAGGCAAACCCCAGCTTACGCACTGGTGCAAAATTTGCTTTTGGTGGCACCACCAATACGGGGCAGGTTAAATGCTGTATTGCATAAATAGTATTGCTGCCCACCACCAAACGTGTAAATGCGTTTTTGCCACTCAGTCCCATTACTACCAAGTCAGGCTTTTGTTCATCACAATATGCAGGCAAACCAGCCTGCAAAAAAACCTCCTCCACCTTTGTAACCATACGGGGTGGAACTGATAGTTTGCTCTCCAGATTTTCTTGAAATTTTTCCATCTCAAATGCCGCCGCTTCATGTATTTCATTGGCTGTTACTATCCATGCATATTCGCTAACGGGGGTATAAGTGCCGTATGCGTTATACAAGTGCAATTCAGCATGATAAAATGCAGCCAATTCAGCAGCAAAAAAAGCGGCATTTTCGGCAGCTGCCGAAAAATCAACCGGAACTATAATTTTATTCATGGTAGGTGTTTTTGTTTTATAAAACTAGGTTTTACAAACCGCAGGTTTTATGACGGTCATCAGCCGGAACTATGATTTTTAACAAGCCGCAATCATTCACTATACATAATTAACTGTTTGGCTGTGCGGCTCAAATAAACGTGTATAAAACCTTACATTTGCAACCACAACTAAACCCAAAATTTGCCAGAAATGTTAAACACTCCCTTTACACAAAAACACATAGCATTAGGTGCAAAAATGGCGCCATTTGCCGGTTATAATATGCCTATTAGTTACAGTGGTATTAATGATGAACATGCAGAAGTACGTAACAACGCCGGCGTGTTTGATGTAAGCCACATGGGTGAGTTTATTTTAAAAGGAGAAAATGCATTGGATCTTATACAACGTGTTACCAGTAACGATGCCGCCAAGCTTAAAAACGGACAGGCACAATACAGTTGCCTGCCAAATAAAGATGGCGGTATTGTAGATGATTTATTAGTGTATTGTTTGGAAGAAAACAAAAGTTATATGCTGGTGGTAAATGCCAGCAATATTGAAAAAGACTGGAACTGGATAAGCAGCTTTAATGACAAAGCTGTTGAGATGCATAACATTTCTGCAAAAACATGTTTGCTTGCTGTGCAGGGCCCGAATGCCACTAAAATTTTACAGCCGCTTGCAGCAATAGATATTATGAATCTGAAGTACTACACTTTTACCAAAGGTGTATTTGCAGGGGTTGAAAATGTTTTAATAAGTGCCACTGGTTATACCGGTGCAGGTGGCGTAGAAATTTATTTTGAAGACAAAGGCGATGATGCAGAAAAAATTTGGGAGGCTATTTTTGAAGCTGGTAAAACAGCAGGCATAAAACCAATTGGTTTAGGCGCAAGAGATACGCTGCGTTTGGAAATGGGTTTTTGTTTATATGGTAATGATATTGATGATACCACTTCTCCTTTAGAAGCAGGCCTGGGCTGGATAACGAAGTTTACAAAGGACTTTACCAACAAGCCATATTTTGAAAAGCAAAAAGCTGAAGGTGTTACAAAAAAACTGGTAGGTTTTGAAATGCTTGAAAAAGGTATTGCCCGCCATGATTATGAAATAAAAGATTTTGAAGGTAATGTAATTGGCAAAGTAACATCGGGCACACAATCACCCAGCCTGGGTAAAGCAATTGGCTTGGGTTATGTAACCACCGCATATGCTGCCATTGACAGTGAAATTTATATAAGCATACGCAACACTTTATTAAAAGCCAAAGTGGTTAAAATACCTTTTGTGTAATGGATAATTGAATAATTAATAATGTATAATTATTCAGGCAGAAAGTGTTTTCAAAAATGAGCCAGCTGTAAAAAATATAAAACATTATCAATTATCCATTAACTCATTATCCATTCATATCTATGCCAAAAATCCACATCACCACCTATATAGCGGCACCGGTTGAACGGGTGTTTGATTTAAGCCGCAGCATTAACCTGCACACTATTTCCACAGCAGGCACACAGGAAAAAGCCATTGCCGGTGTAACAACCGGTTTAATTAATATAAACGAAACCGTTACCTGGCAGGCCAAACATCTTTTTAAAACAAGGCAGCATGTTTCTAAAATTACTGCTATGAACAGCCCTGTTGATTTTACAGATGAAATGGTGACAGGAGATTTTAAAAGTTTTGTACACCACCATCATTTTAAACCTATACAAAACGGCACTATTATGATTGATATGCTGTTTTTTGAAAGCCCTTATGGTATTATTGGCCGCTGGTTCAATAAAATTTTTCTTACCA
>JAGVCC010000224.1 GCA_020059395.1 Chitinophagales bacterium
ATACAATTAGCAGCAGCTTACCCTAATGATGTAGCGGCAATTGTTTTATACTCACCCAATATTGCAGTTAATGACCCCAACGCCTGGTTGCTAAACAACCATTGGGGACTGCAAATTGCACAATTGGTAAAAAAAGGAAATTATAATAACCCTGAAGATGAAAGGCCCATTTATAAACAATACTGGAATAAACCGTACAGGCTTGAGGCATTGGTGGCATTAGAAGAAATGCTGGAAACAACTATGAATAAAGAGACCTTCAGCAAAGTAAAACAGCCAACCCTGCTTTTGTATTATTATAAAGATGAAGCCAATCAGGACAAAGTGGTTAAAGTAAGCGCCATGAAAGAGATGTTTGCCGAACTGGCTACTGATACATTACAAAAACGTGCTGTGGCATTACCCAACACTGGCGACCATGTTATTGGTTCTTCCATAAAATCGGGTGATGTACAAAGTGTGCAGATTGAGACGGCTAAATTTTTGAAGGATGTCCTCGGCATGTAACAAAATAAGGAATGACGCAGGGTTCAAAAACAAGTTAGTTAATAATTTTTCTGGCAATTGTCCGTAACAGCATGTTATAAATAAACACTGAAATTACGGTAGCCCAAACAGCTCCTTTTACTCCATAAGATTTAATAAAAAATATGAATAAAATAATACTTACTATTACATCTATCAGCAAAACTAAAGCTGCCTGTTTTTGCCCCCCCTGCATCATGAGTAGTGCAATGGTGGGTCCAAACAGGGAATACATCATTTGCGATGCTGATAATATCAGCAATAAACTGTAATATTCTGTAAAGCCGTTTTGATAAAACCCCAGTAATGTTTTTCCGAATATAACAATAGATAGAAAAACTAATACGGCCCCTGCTGAACAAATTACGGTAATACGGTTAAACAATTCCTTCTTATACTTTTTATCAGCATCCTTATGCCTTGCAAACAACTGCGGCACTACAGCGTGAACAATAAAAAATGGTACTACCACAAAGTCAGACAGCCTGGCAAGTATATTAAAAGTTCCCGTATCAGCCGCATTGCCTGCAAAGCCAAAAATAAAAATCACAATTTTTGCCTTTAAGAGGTACAACAGTGATATAATAAAAAAATAAAAATTAGTATAGCTATAGCGCAATGGCTTTTCGCTAATTAAACTATCAGTTTTGTTAGGCTTATGCTTAAATGTGTCTTTTAAAAAATACAGTACAAAAAGCACGCAAAAAAACTGCACAATGGTTGTTAAATTAATTAATATAATTGCGCTGTATTCCACACCTGCCAGATACAAAATACCAAATAGAAAAGTAAACAGCAGCGGCTTAATAATTTTATCAGCCAGTTGGCTGGCATAAAAACGATTGAACGCCTGGAGAGTTTGCTGGTTTACTACAATAAAAGCTGAAAAATATACCGTAATAAGGCCTGAATAAAAAATAGGGCCATTATTACTGAATAAGGGTATCCACCTTGTTTTAATAATCACAACAAAAGCAAGTATTACTGCTAATGAGCCTGCAAACATAATCCGGTTGGCAAAAAGGTTTACTTTTTTGGCATACAAAAAATTACCTTTTGTAATTGAAGGCGGAATTTCTGCCAGCACCACATCTTCCATACCTTGGCAGGCCACAACAGCAAGCAGGCTCATCCAATTTATTACAGTGATATACATACCATAATTTTCCAACCCTGCTACACGAACCATTAAAATGTTACTTGCAAAAACAAGCAGATATGATACTGCCTGCACTATCACTGTTTTTTTTATTCCTTGGGTAATTTTTTCAGCATCGGCGCTTTGCAACGCCTTACCCAAAAGTTTTTCAAACAGTGTATTTATTAAACGGCTAAACCGCATTTGTTGTTTTTAAGAAGGATTTAGTAAATTGCCATTGGTATACAAACATACTTGTTTTAACAATTCATGACTGAAATTACTCCAACTCAGTACGCACAATCAATAAACCTGCTTATTATTGAAAGAGATCATTATGAAGTATTATCAAACCTTATTAAGTTTTTTTCTTTTAATAATAACAGAATAACTTGCATTGTAAGCAAACCGGTACATGAAAAATTGATTGAAATTTTTGGTACAGAACAAACAGTTTTTACACCTTTTATAATACCGGAACATATGAACCGATTTAAGATGTTCCTTTTTTTCCAAAAAATTATAACTATTACCAAACCGCATTTACTTTTCTTATGCTCGGTTAGCAGCAATCACCTTTTATACGCACTGCTGTTAAAAAAGAATAAAGCAATTTCGAATGTTTTAAGTGTACACGATATTAATTGTCTTTTTACATCTGTGCCCAGTAAAGGAATAAAAAACCGTATAATTTTTATTGGAAAAAAAAGGCTTTTAAAAGCAGTAACTGCTTTTAATGTAATTACCGATACGATGGTAAAAACGCTTAATGAAAAGCTACACCATGCAAAAAATGTATACAGTATACCTGGTGCGGTGTACAGCGGGCAAAATAAATTTGAACCGCTTACAAAATGTATAAAAATTGCAGTACCAGGTTCCATTGAAGCAAAAAGAAGAAACTATACTGAAGTTGCTGAGTTGGTACTTGCAGCGGAAAAAAATAACATACCCATTGAAGTTCATCTTGCAGGCGGATATGACAGCGATGAAGGCCATGAGATAGTAAAGAATATGAATGACCTTGATATTAAAATATGTAAGGTAATCAACTACCAAAAACAAGGTTTGTCACAAAATGAATTTGAAAGATGCATAAAAAATGCTCATTTTATTTATATGCCATTGGTTCTTAACATTTCAATTTGTCCAGGTATTGAAGAGGTATATGGAACTACAAAGTCATCGGGCAATGTTTCAGATGCTATTCAATTTGCAAAGCCATTTATTGCACCTGATGCATTAGCCATTCCTGATAATTTAAAAAGCAGTTGTTTTAAATACCAAAATATTAACGACACTCTACTATTTTTTTCAAGCCTGCTACAAAATCCTGCACAGTATACGCAACTTTGTAATACAGCATTAACAAATGCCATTCATTATACTGTTGACAATGCAAGAATGCGCAATCAAAGTATATTCAATAAAAACAAATCATGAGCTTACTGCGTAAACTTAATACAAAAGCACAAACACAAAGCAATACTGGCTTTGGAACAAACACATCCGACTACGGGGGCCGTTTTGTAAACAAAAACGGGCAGGCCAATGTAGAAAAAAGAGGCGTTGGTTTTTTAGAACGTATTAGCTGGTATCATACCATGCTGGCAATGCCACGCTGGAAATTTTTAAGTCTGATTTTATTATTCTACATAAGTGTAAACTTATTATTTGCCAGTATTTATTATACCGCCGGCGTTGAAAAGCTTAATGGAGTTACCACCACTAATGAAGCTGAAAAATTTGGACAGGCTTTCTTTTTTAGTGCACAAACACTTACCACTGTAGGTTATGGGCATGTTAGCCCAGGTAATTTTTTAATGAGTTCTATTGCGGCCATTGAAGCGTTAGTAGGTTTATTAACCCTTGCCATTATTACCAGTTTGTTATATGGCCGTTTCAGTAAACCTACTGCCTATCTAAAATTTTCTGAAAATGCTATAATAGCCCCTTATAAAGACATTACAGCATTAATGCTGCGCATTGCACCTTTTAAAAACACAGCATTGACAGATGCTGAGGCTAAGCTAACTGTTGGTATGGCTGTTGAAGATAACGGCAAAACCACCAATAGGTTTTTTCCGCTTACACTGGAGTTTGAACGGATAAATGCATTAACACTCAGCTGGACGGTTGTGCATCCTATTACCGAAGAAAGCCCTTTTTATAATTTCACAAAAGAAGATTTTGAAACTATACAGGGAGAAATTTTAGTTTATGTAAAAGCCTTCGACGACATGTTCAGCAATACAGTAGTTGCCAGAAGCTCTTACACTTTTAAAGAAATTGTGTGGGGTGCTAAATTTATACCTATGTATCACCGCAATAACGATGCGGATGCCACAGTACTTGACCTTGAAAAATTAAACAGCTTTGTTGAAGCCGATATTTCGTCTACCGCCGGCCTCAACAAAGCTGTTAACCTATAATTTATTTTAAGCTATTAATAATAGCGGCAAACTCAGCGGCTATTAAACTGGCACCGCCAACCAACCCCCCATCTACATCTGGCTTACCAAAAATTTCTTTTGCATTGGCAGCTTTAACGCTGCCGCCATATAATATTGAAATGCTGTTTGCAACCTCTGCGCCATATTGTGCAGCCAGCACACTGCGTATATGTGCATGCATTTCCTGTGCCTGATCGCTGCTGGCTGTTTTACCTGTACCAATTGCCCAAATGGGTTCGTAAGCAATTACAAAGCCAGTGAGTTGTGCTGCAGTTAAATGAAATAAACTCTCTTTTAACTGTGTTTCAACAAAACTATTTTGTGAACCTGCTTCACGTATGCTTAATGCTTCGCCACAGCAAAAAATTGGCTTAAGCCCATATTCAAAACAAATATTTACTTTTTCAGCCAGCATGGCATTGCTTTCTCCAAAATATTCACGGCGTTCACTATGGCCCAGTATTACATAAGGCACACCAATGCTTTGCAGCATTTCTGCACTTACTTCGCCTGTGTAAGCACCACTTTTTTTGCTATAACAGTTTTGTGCACTTACAAACACATTTTCCTTTCCTGCAAGTTTTGCATTAATAGCTGTAAGGTATGGAAACGGTATACCAAAAACCGCCTGCTGATTATCACTTAAATTGTGTGGTGTGTTTAACAGTTCATCTATTAAAGCTTCTCCCTGCTGTAGGGTAAGGTTCATCTTCCAGTTAGCGGCTGCTATTTGTTTGCGCATTTGTATAAGTGTTTAAATTTTTTTGCAAATATCGGTCAATATTTTTTTTTCTTTATCAGTTATGCTAAAACCTTTTAACTGCTTCCATTTATCTATATCGGCTATAGCATTTTGCAGTTTGTACTTTGTTAAACCATCGCAGCCCCAGCTAAAATGCGGAATGTATTTTGGCGTAAGCCCGTTTGCAAAAACATTACTGCAAATGCCCACCACCGTTCCGGTATTAAAAGATGTGTTTATGGCTGCCTTAGAATAATCTCCCATCAGCAAACCACCTTTATTACCAGCACTCATTTCTTTTTTATCGGCATGTACCCAATAAGTAACATCCCCACAATTATTTTTAAGATTACTGTTGCTGGTACCTGCACCCAAATTGCACCATTCTCCAATTACACTGTCGCCCAAATAGCCATCGTGGGCTTTATTGCTGTAGCCCATTAAAATACTGTTTTTTATTTCTCCGCCAGCAAGGCAATAAGGGCCTAAGGTTGTGGCACCGTAAATTTTTGCACCCATTTTTACAAGGCTATTTTGCCCTGCGGCAAATGGACCTCTTATCATACTCCCTTCTTGTATTGTTACATTTTTTGCAATATAAATTGGTCCCGTTGCGGCATTTAAAATACAATGCTCCACTTTTGCGCCTTCTTCAATAAATATTTGTTTGGGGTTAATAAGTTTGTTGGTTTTTGAAATTGCTTTGCTTTTTCGTTTAGCAGTAAGCAGTGCAAAATCGTTTCTTAATGCTTTATCGTTAAGCTGAAATAACTGCCAGGGGTAATGCAGTATGTCAATTGCTTCATCATGTTCTACCGCACGCTGCATTTTTATTTTATGCAGGCCGGTTATTTCTTTTGCAGAAAACTTATAGGCAACAGGACCTTCATCTTTTACCGTTATAAATTCACCCGGCTGCAGTTTTTTTATTTTGCTAATTAGTTTTGGGGTTGGCAGCACATTGCTGTGTACCATTACCCAGGTGTCTTCTCCTATCGCTTTGTCAATTTTTATGCTGCGTTCGTCATCTAAGTAATAACCTTCCCATTTATCGTACGATGGTGTAAGCCCCAGCATTTTTTCCCATTTTTCACGTATGGTTAAAATTCCAATACGCAAATCCTGTATATGCCTTATTAAAGTAAAGGGATGCAGATTTTGGGGTTTGCAATATTCTTCTGTAAAAATAAGTTTGAGCATGCAGGGTAAAAATACATAAAATAAAAATCCCCCCGGAGAACCGGAGGGACTTAAAGTATAGCCATGAAAAACAAACTTGAACTAAAGATAATGATCTCCAGCAATTATTTTGTCTTTTTTTCGTAACGTTTTTTAAACTTGTCAATTCGGCCTGCCGTATCTACCAATACATTTTTACCAGTGTAAAAAGGGTGAGATGTGTTAGAAATCTCTAATTTAATAACAGGGTATTCGTTACCATCTTCCCATTTAACGGTTTCTTTACCTCCGCCGGTAGAACGGCTTAAAAAAGCGTGGCCGTTGCTCATATCTTTAAAAACAACTGTTTTGTACGTTTCCGGATGAATTCCTTTTTTCATAATTTTTATTTTTTGATGCACGGATTTTGCCGTGCAAATTTTTAAGTGTGCAAAGATAAGGAGAATTTGTGGTTTTTAGTTGGTGGTTTGTAGTTTTTGTTTAACTGATGTTTAAAATGCTGTTTTAACATCAAACCTTAAACCATAAACAATAAACTGTTTTAGCTCTTCATATTTACAACCTGTAATGCTATACCAAGCCCCCAGCTTTTACTTGCCTGTATAACATCCTGTAAATCATCTATTTTTTTACCAGTAACCCTTACAATGTCATCCATAATAGCTGCCTGAACCTTTAAACCTGCATCTTTTATCAGCTTAACTATCTTTTTTGCATCCTCTTGTTTTATGCCATTCCGTACCACTACCTCCTGCTTCATCACCTTTCCACTTTGGTAGGGCTCTTTGCTAAAGTCATAAATTTCTGCAGCCAGGCCTTGTTTCATACTGCGGCTAATCATTACATCTTTTATTTGGCCCAGTTTCATATCGCTGTCTGCTTCCAGGCTCACTTTAAAATCTTTTTTATTTAAATCAATAACAACATGGCTGCCTTTAAAGTCGAACCGGTTAATAATTTCTTTATGTACTGTGTTCACTGCATTGTCTAAGGTTTGTAAGTCAACCTTGCTGCTAAAATCAAATGATGGCATGATTATAAGTTTAACCCAAAAATATTGATTCTACTGATATATCCAACTGACTAAAAAGAAAAGTGCCGGCTTTTAGCCGGCACCTTAAAAACAAGAATGAATAGAAAATATAATTATTAAAGAACAACCAAGGTTTGAGATACTGCGTTAACCACAGTATTATTATCTGAAGTAACCACACGGTAAGTAATATTACCAGAAACACCGTTTACTTTATCCTTATAAGTATAAGTTGCTAAAGTTTCACCCATTAAATAAGCAACAGTTTTAAACTCACCGCCGTTTACGCTTTTTTCAATTTTATAAGCAGTTGTTGTTGTTTCAGCAACAGCATCCCAACTAATTGCAATTTTACCAGTAGCCTGTAATGTAACAGTTAATGTGCTTTTTACAGCAACTGGCTTAGCAATAAATTTAGCAGGAGTATTTTCTGCGAAAGAAGCTGTGAAGATAAAAGTTACAGCTAAAAGGGTAATTAAGTGTTTCATTCTTGTTGGGTTTCAGATTAAAATTTCAGTTTTCAGCAACCGTATTTCCATCCCCGATTGCACAACAAATATAGAGCGGGTATTTTTACTGTGCAAGTGTTTCCTCAGTTTTTTCAGTAAAATTACGGCTTTCGATGAATAGATATAATATAAATATTTTATTTTTTATTGTAAGACATTGAAATTTATTATTTTAAACATTCTAAAATTATTAATTTATCTGAATCCATTCGTCGAAAACTTCGATAAAATATTTCACTTGGTCGCCATTTTTCATCATTTAACCTAAAACGATAGTAAAATCCGAAGCAATTTTTCTTCGTTTTTAGCTCAATTTGTTATAAAAAAAAGCCCCTGTGCATATAATTATGTACAGGGGCGTAAAGTGTTTTTACTTAAACTCAGCTACCGCTTTTTATTCGGCTTTGCTCATCGCCTGCGCCGCCGCTTTTTCTGGTTTTTATTCCTTTAATTGGTTTACCAAAGCGGTAGGTTACACTTAAAGTAACTACCCTGCTGTCTCTTTGCTGCCTAAAGCTTGCTTCGGTACTTTGTATGTTTATCTGTCCTTTAGGACGCATGGTTCTAAAAGCATCTCTTATGTTTAATTTAATGGTACCCTTCTTTTTTAAAACTTGCTTTTGCAGGCCGCCGCTTAACTGTCCTAAGGGAAAAATAAGTATTTGGCCTTCTATACCTTTAGTTCGGTAAAAGCCCGACAGCTCTGCACTCCACCCGTTTTTAAAGGTAAACTGATTGGTTACATTGGCCATAAAGTAGGTGGCATTTATACTTATATTGCCCGATGGGAAAGCGCCTTTGTAACTGCTGTAGTTAAACTCTGTATATGGTATTGCCATCCACCATTTAGTAACTTTTACCTGTGCATTTACAGATAAACTTGCATTGTCTGTGCTGCCAAAATTTCTTCGGGTAACCACAATGGCGTTGCCGTTTGGTTCAAATACTTCTGCAAACAAGCCTTTGGTATGCGTATAATTTAAAGAGGTGGTTAAAAAATTCTTATACGTATGCGATGCCTCCATTGTATTAGCTATAGAAGGCTGCAAAAATGGATTACCCTGCTCGTAAGTATAATTATCTATAAAGAAAAGAAAGGGGTTAAGGTCTTCATAATCAGGCCGGCGTATACGGCGGCCATAATTAAACGAAAATTCATTTTTTTCGTTGGCTTTATAACTTACAAATACGTTAGGAAATAAGCCGGTATAACTGTTTTTGAAAGATGAATCCCCTTTTTGTGGGTTGCCAAACTGGTGGCCGCTGTTATTGGTATTCTCCATCCTTAAACCTGCCTGCAAACCCCATTTCTTAATTTCTTTTGAAAGATTTAAATAAGCTGCATTAATATTTTCTTTGTACTGAAAACGGTTTGTTTTTGTATAGTCTACATTTTTTACACCACCAATTACATTAAAATAACCGGCAGTATTATCGGTATTTACATAGCCGGCTTTAATGCCGGTTTCTAACTTAATACCTTTTTTTAACGGATGCACATAGTCCATTTTAAATGTGTAAATATTAACGCCGGTTGGCAAGTCGCCTACCAAATTATCGCCACCGCTTTGCACCCAGTTTTTTGCATAGTATTTATTTAAAAGCCCCATGCTTCTGTCTGATTGATATTTTACATAATCTGCATCCATAGTTAATTCCCTGCCTGTTGAGTCGTAAGTATGACGGAAGTTAATATTTACAGAGCCGTTTTTCCAGGGGCTTTTTTCGTCATTGTCCGCAACGGCTATAGAATCTAAAGCCTGTATACCATCGTAAAAATATGTGGTGTTTAAGCCATCCTGCTGGTGCAGTGCCGAAGAGCCATTTAGCACAACACCAATAGTTGTTTTTTTAGACGCATAAAAATCAACCCCAATTTTTGCATTCTTGTTCCGGTTTTTACGACCCATAAAAGCTTTCTGTTCAAATATTCTGTCAATAGTGCCACTGTTATTTTTAAACTTTCGTAAAATGTACAACTCTTGAAAATTATTATCCCAACTGGCTCCCAGATTACTAAATAAATTAAATTTTCCGTTGCGGTAGTTAAGATTAAGGCTGTTGTTATTTCTTGCATAAACACCCTGGCCATAAGAGGTGCTGGCACTGCCATTAAATCCTTTTTGCTTGTTCTTTTTTGTTTTTAAATTAATCATACCCGCCGTGCCGGCTGCATCGTATTTTGCAGAGGGATTCGTCATAATTTCTATTTGCTCCAGATTACTTGATGGCATGGTGCGTAATAAATTTGTAAGCTCCTGGCCACTAAGGTATGCCGGCTTACCATCTATCATTATGTTAACACCCTGCTTACCTTTAAGGCTGATGTTACCATCTTTATCAACCGTTACACCCGGGCTTTTTTCCAAAACTTCTAAGGCTGTGGTACCTGCATTGGAAATGGCGGCATCTACATTCACAATGGTGCGGTCAATTTTCCTTTCAATAAAAGGCTTTTTTGATACTACTGTAACTTCAGTAAGGCTCTTTTCTGCCAGCACTAATTGCAAGATTCCAGCATTTATCACTGTATCGGCAGCAGATATAACAAAGGGGCTGCAGTAGGTTTTGGCATGGCCAATAGATGTGGCAAGTAACAGATAACTACCGTATTTTATGTTTTCAAAACTAAAGCTGCCATCTTTAGCGGCAACGGCTGCTTTAACAACGGAGGAGTCTTTTTTATTTAATAAAGAAATTGAGGCAGCATCTATAATTTTTTGATTACCAACATCTTTAATAAATCCATTTACTTTACCTAAGGAGTTTGTTTGAGCTTGGCTGCACAGCACAATAGTGCTTGCAACCAACAGGTTGAAAAACTTTTTCATGACTATACTTTTTGTTTTTGTCCGGTGGCTTAAGCCGGATTTGGCTTTGAATAATTGCAGTTATATACTTTGATAACTACTTCACAAAAGTAGGTACTTTGTTTTGCATAGTACATTGTTTTATACTCAACGGTAAAATAACTGGATGACTGGTAATGCAAAACAAAAGTCCCGCCTTTTATACGCCGTGACAGTTTGTTTAGTTACATTATAAAATAAAATCTACACTTCTCTTTTCTCTTTATATTGAAAAACACACAGTATAATGCCTGCCAGCATTAATAAAACAGCAATTACCTGCGCCTGAGATGGCTGAAAACCAAAAATATTGTAGGTATCGTTTACTCTTATTTTTTCTACCATAAAACGCTCTAAGCCATTAAGCATAAGATAAATGCCAAACATTATACCCGGCGTTTTAATCCTTTTGCGAATGACCCATAAAACGGCAAATATCAACACTCCCAATATCGTTTCGTAAAATGGTGTGGGAAAAACAGGCAGCGGTAATGTGCGGTTATGCTCATCAGCATCTCCCGGTATTTTTATACCATCGCCATTAACATTTTTAGCATAAGTGTACGCCACCATCCAGGTGGGTAAAAACGAAGGGGCTTTAAAACTGATATGCGGCACTTCACTTAAAGAAGGAGATTTGCGTCCATTGTAACTATTAGATTCCGGCAGTTTACCATACAGGTAATAAGCGGAGTCTTTTAGTAGAGCCTTATCAAAATCACCGGGTTGCGCCAACATTACCTTGCCTGTATTATCAGCAACATATGCACTGTTATACACCCCCCAATCACCATCTCCTGCCACCTGGCAACCAATACGGCCAATGGCATATGCTATTATTAAAGCAGGTGCTGCAGCGTCCACCAAATGCACTATTTTAATACCCTTTTTGCGTGCATACCAAATAATTGCGACAGCAGCGGTTATTAAGCCACCGTAAAAAGTAAGCCCTCCTGCAGAAAATATGGTACCTATTGGGTCTGCAATAAACGTATCCCAGTTTTCAAATGCATCAAATAACTTGGCACCCAAAATACCAAAAATAAGGCCCAGAATAATAATATCCCCCACCCTGTCGTGTGGCCAAATGCGTACATTACGGCGTTCCGGCTCCTTTAGTTTTTGTTTACTTTTTTCGTACCATTTTAACCCGGCTAAACCAGCAGCTAAAACAAGGCCACCTAAAATGCTGCCGTCTGATGAGAATATGTAAGATTGTGGATTTACATCCGCAGGCCTGCTGAACAATAAACCAAAAACTTTGTAGCCAAAAATAAAACCGATTACGGCGTTAACGATTAAGTCGAAAACAGATGCCGGCTTTCCTACGGTTATCATTTCTTCCCGTGGAAATAATAAACCAAGTTTTTCTTTACGTTTTAACTCCTTAGATAAAACAATGGCAGCAGCAATAAATGCAAGCGCCACCATCAACCCAAACATATTTAAAATACCAAGCGCTTTCCACTCTACACCAAACCAATCTTTAAATACATAATATAGATTAGGATACATAAACTGTTTATTAGTTTTTAAACAAGAATGCAATATATCTATTTATTTAAAGCAGATACCGCCGCAGCGAAAATTTAGGGAGCAGATTCAGTGCAAAAAAATCCTATAATGTATTGCAAAAAAAATCCCGCCAAAAGGCGGGACTTACTTACTGTCCATCAAAATATTTTTTAATTACAATGTTGACCAAAAGCACCCATCAGGTTTTCGGCAATCATTTGTGCACTGCGACCTTCAATCATGTGGCGCTCTACAAAGTGCACTAATTGACCATCCTTAAATAAGGCTATTGATGGCGATGATGGAGGGTAAGGCAATAAATGTTCCCTGATTTTTTTAACAGCATCCACATCAAACCCTGCAAAACTAGTAGTGAGGTGATCTGGTTTTTTTTCGCTTGCATTAACGGCCATTAAAACACCGGGCCTTGCCGTACCAGCACTGCAGCCACACACCGAATTAATAACAACCAGTGTGGTGCCTTTATCAGTTAAGGTTTTTTCAACTTCTGCAGCGGTTAATAATTCAGAAAAGCCATTTTCTGTAAGCTCTTCCTTCATTGGTATTACAATTTCTTCTGGATACATGTTGTATTTATTTTAGAAATACAAAATTAGGCAGTGTTATCCAGATGGCGAAACATAGATTTTTCACAGCTGTGCACTTCGTGAATGCCATAATGTCACAATAACAAATTAAAACAAGACAAAAAGCCCTGTCCGATTCGCCAAATCTGAAATGATGTCTTTATTTTTTGCACTGGAACGGCATTTGAACGTTGGTATGCGTAATCAAAATTTTAAAACATAAAAATATAAACACCATGACACTTGTAAGAACACACAATCCATTTGGTAAAAGCTTTGATGGTTTAATGAACGAATTATTTAACGAATTACCAGGCACCCTTGGTAAAACGTTTAGAGAAGATGTTTGGGCGCACCCGCCAGTAAACATTACTGAGCAGGCTGATGCCTACCAAATAGATTTGAGCGCCGCCGGTTATGACAAAGCCGACTTTAATGTAAAGTTAGACGGCAACCTGTTAACCATTAGTGCAGAAAAGAAAGCTGAAAACAAAGTAGAAAATGAAAAAGTTATCCGTAAAGAATTTAGTGCCAAAAGCTTTAAACGCAGTTTTACTGTGGATGATAAAATTGAGGCTGGTAACATTACTGCAAAATACGAAAACGGCATTTTGCTGGTAACCCTGCCAAAAAAGGCCGAATTAAAAGCCGCGGCAAAAGAAATTTCAATACAGTAAGAGTTTTCATAGCATACAGTTGGTTTTGATTTTAAATCCCCGCTATTCCTGGCGGGGATATTTTTTTGCAAATCCTGTATTACTAATGCTGCAAATCATAAACAGTAAATGGACTATAAAAATTTTAATATCACATCATCAACAAACGCTCCCACCTTTTAGTTGATAATGCTTAATAAAACATGCCTTGCAGTTTTTTTTAAATTTTTCAGGTTTACATAAACTGATGTATCAGTTTAAAATTAAACACACGTAAATAATCAAAATACTTTCTGCATTTTTGCATACACTATCAGTTATGAGCATTAATGTAAAAAAATA
>JAGVCC010000310.1 GCA_020059395.1 Chitinophagales bacterium
AACGATAAACTGCTGAGCAAACACAAACAAAAATTTGCTTTTGCCACTAAAGAAATTGATAACACAGAAGACATCATAAAAAAACTGGCCGCTTTTCAAGTAGCTATACCAAGCTGGGCATTGGGTACCGGCGGTACAAGATTTGGCCGTTTTCCCGGTGCCGGCGAACCTGGTACTTTAGAGCAAAAAATTGAAGATGTGGGTTTGTTGCATGCGCTGAATAAATCAAGCGGCGCTATTTCATTACACATACCATGGGATATACCAACCGATGCAGCAGCCATAAAAAAACTGGCAAAAAAACACGGCTTGCAGTTTGATGCAGTTAATTCCAACACCTTTCAAAATCAGCCGGGGCAAAAAGAAAGTTACAAGTTTGGCTCTTTACAGCATGTAAATAAAGCCACCCGTAAGCAAGCCATAAAACATAATATTGATGTTATAAAACACGGTATTAACCTTGGCTCCAAATCATTAACAGTTTGGTTGTCTGACGGCAGTTGTTTTCCGGGACAATTAAATTTTAGAAGGGCTTTCGAAAATACACTGGAAGGATTACACGAAATATATGCAGCGTTGCCTGCAGACTGGAAAATGTTTGTGGAGTACAAAGCCTATGAGCCTAATTTTTATTCAATGGCTGTGGGTGATTGGGGACAATCTTTGTTATATGCAACCAAACTGGGCAAGCAGGCTTACACACTAGTTGACTTAGGCCATCATTTGCCCAATGCCAACATTGAACAAATTGTTTCGTTGTTGTTAATGGAAGGTAAGCTTGGTGGTTTCCATTTTAACGACAGTAAATACGGGGATGATGATTTAACTGTGGGCAGCATGAAGCCTTACCAGCTGTTTTTAATTTTTAACGAACTGGTAGAAGGTATGAATGCAAGAAAAATGAACCATGCTAAAGATTTAGGCTGGATGATTGATGCAAGCCACAATGTAAAAGACCCGCTGGAAGATTTACTGCAAAGCGTGGAAGCCATTATGATTGCATATGCACATGCATTACTGGTTGACCGTAAAAAATTAAACGAAGCACAAAATAATAATGATGTAGTGGCGGCACAGGAAATTTTGCAGGGCGTATTTCGTACAGATGTACGTGCAGTGGTTGCAGAAGCAAGGCTGCGTGCAGGTGCCGCAATAGACCCATTAGGTTTTTTTAGAGAGAAAAAAATAAGAGAACAATTAATTAAAGAAAGAGGAACAAATACTATAGCAACAGGATTGTAATGTGAGTTGTGAATTGTCAGTTGTGAGTGGCGTTTTAAAATTGTAGGTTAACTTATATTTAGGCATTAATTCACTCCTTAAATATTGTACTTATGTTTTTACAATTGGCCCACACAAAACTTAAGGTTTACAAATTATCTCAAGAATTAGCACTCGAATGTTACAAGACTACTAAAAAATTTCCCTCAGACGAAAAATTCGCAATGGTATCTCAAATTCGAAGAGCGGCTCTTTCAGTTCATTTAAATATTGCTGAAGGTTGCTCAAGGAAATCAGATAAGGAAAGAGTCAGGTATTATGAAATTGCAAGGGGTTCGGTGATTGAGATAGATGCAGCAATAGGAATTGCTTTCAAAATTGGATATGTCGAAATTGGAGAAATAGAAACGCTTGGCGAATCAATTGTAAAAAATTTTAAATTATTAAGTGGCTTGATAAAGAGTGAGTCAACTCACAATTGACCACTCACCACTCACCATGAACAAAACTTCTGTCATAGCAATTTTCGATGTAGGTAAAACAAACAAAAAATTATTTCTGTTTGACGAGCATTACCACATTGTGTACGAAAAAACATTGCAGTTTACCGAAACGGTGGATGAAGACGGCGACCCCTGCGAAAATTTAGATGCATTAACAGTATGGGGCCGCAACTCATTAAAAGAATTAACGGAGTTAAATGAGTTTGATATTAAAGCCCTCAACTTTTCTGCATACGGAGCCAGCTTTGTACATATTGATGCCCAAGGGAAACCTGTAACACCGCTTTACAATTACCTCAAACCTTTTCCTGAAGATTTAAAGAAAAAATTTTATAACGATTATGGCGGCGAAATTTTTGTTTCCATGATTACGGCTTCGCCAGTGCTGGGTAATTTAAACAGTGGCATGCAACTGTACTGGTTAAAATACAAGCATCCCGAAATATTCAAACAAATACATTACTCACTGCACCTGCCTCAATATTTAAGTTACTTAATTACTGAGCAGGCGTACAGTGATATTACCAGTATTGGATGTCATACTAACTTGTGGAATTTTCCTCAAAACACTTACCACGAGTGGGTATTAAAAGAAGGAATAACAGATGTGTTGGCACCGGTGTATTCATCTGCCGAGTCAGTAGAAGCAAGAGCTTTTTGGAAGGAGTTTAAAGTAGGTATTGGTTTACATGATTCATCAGCTGCATTAATACCTTACTTAGCCTGCTTTAACGAACCGTTTATTTTAATCTCCACAGGCACCTGGTGCATTACACTCAATCCTTTTAATAAACATCCTTTAACAGAAGATGAACTAAAACAGGATTGTTTGTGTTATATGAGTTACAAAGGCGAGCCGGTAAAAGCCAGTCGCTTATTTGCAGGTAACGAGCATGAAACAGCAACTAAAACATTAGCAGCGCACTTTAACAAACCGAACGATTATTTTAAAACAGTAGGTTACGATACTGCAATTATTACTGCACTTACTGATGGTACAGCAACGGCACCAAACGTAAAGTTTGCTAAGAGAGATTTAACAGATTTTAAAGATTATGAAACTGCTTATCACCGGTTGATACTGGATATTATGTGGCAACAGTTAG
>JAGVCC010000124.1 GCA_020059395.1 Chitinophagales bacterium
TCGTCGGACGTGGTGAATTAATACAACCTTTTTTTTAAGGCTGAAATATTTTGCATATAGTTTACCCACAGGAATACATCTTGCAGCTTTAGTAACTGAATTTGTTTTTTGCCATGTACCGGCATAAGTAAAAAACTGATTAGGCCATGCGATGAAGTAAAATGTATCTCCTATGTTTAATTCTGCTACTGTCATTTTGCATCTTTTTGTGGTGATAATTCTTGTTGCTGTGCTTCTTCGGGTGTGGGAGGCTGTTTTTGCTTTGGTGGTTTTTTTGGGCGTTCTGTTTCTGATTTTTTCCAATAGTCACGGCCCCATTTTTTTTGTGCCAGTTCCTGGTGAATTACAAAGGGCTTATTACCGCCATGCCTGCTTTTAGGAAACATAATGAGCCGGTCTACTCTCATCTTAACATCCACATCATATTCTATTGCTTTGGCGGCAGCACCCTGTGGCTTAATACCATCTGCCCAACTAATGAAAAGCAGTATCTTTTTTTTCTTTGGGTTGATGAACTTGTTTTTTTGGTGCTGAAATTCACTATACTTTAAGTTGGCGGCCTGTACGCTATCTATTACCCATATTTTGGCACTCTGTCTTTTGCTCATACGTGCCATTAGTTTTTCAAACGGCAAGGCTTCTGTAATTGAAAGGCGATTGCCTACTTCCTCCAGCATGTTGTGCCTGCTTATCATTAGCTCCTGTACGCTTTTACCGTGTCCCTCCTCGTAACTCACATACTCAGCCTTTGCTTTTGGAAGTGCCTTTAAAAGTGCTTTTAGGAGCATTACAGCGCAGTTTGTTTTACCGTTGCCACTTTCGCCGTACATTATGGCATCAAAAGTTTCTGGAATACTGCCGATAGCTGATTGCCATTCTGGTGGTAAGCCTTCAATTAGCACGTACTTTTTTTGCGCTAATTGCTTTAAGCCGATGGTTTTGCCCATTTTTGCTGCTGTTTTGGTGTTTTTTCGGCTGTAATGCGCTACAGTGGCGCATTACAGCAAATTTTGAGTTAGTTAATATTGTACAATAGCCCTGCGTGAGTTTGCTATATGCTGCTAAAATTGAGATTAATGTTGCGGTACTGGCCGTCTGAACACTTTTCCCAAATACGCATGTACAGCTTAGTTCTGTCAATGCTCTGTGCCTGTTTCATTAGCTGGCAGGCCTTTTGAAAACTGGTGTTTTTTATCTTATCCTCATAGCGAAGAATTTGAAAAACCTTGCCGCTGTCAATCATGCCCTTGGTGTTTGCGAAGGCTTTATTAACCAGTTCTTTTATAAGCACATTGCTGTCGGTAAGAGAGCCGTCTATGTATTTATTAAGCAGCTCCAGCGCTTCTGTCATAAGGCCGTTATCCCATTTAACAATGTCATTCATGTCGGCTTCAACCTTTAAACTTTTATCGAAGTTGAACCAGGTGAATGAGCCTTTCCCCTGTGCTTTTGATTTGCCAGTTTTTATTTGATACTCTGCTTTAACCGCATTTTTTATGTCTTCAAATGCTATGTTCATATCCTGATGCAATGCATTTAAACAGGCCTCTACATTTAAAGCAGACTTGTGCAATTTTGCTGCAAGGGTTTCCTTTAACTTATCTGTTTTAGGTACAAATTTTACAGGCACCTGCTCACCTGAAGCATTCTGCCATATTGGTGTTTTGTTGTTGTGAAATTTTACAATACTCATGGTGTTGTTTTTTTATTGATGAATGAAATTTATTGTTACGGTTTTTCCCGGTGCAAGCGTATCGGTGGGCAGTATCCATTCGCCTTTAATTTCTTTAAAGGTTACTACTGCGGCACGGCCACGCTGTGCTACTGTTTTTACAGTTAGTGTTTTTGAGCCGCTAAATGGCAGGGAGTGACAGCTTAATAGCAGTATGGCTGTTGCCGCTGCTATAGCAATTGCAGTTCTTAAATACTTTTTCATTTTTTTAATTTTGCTTTTGGTAATTTTTTTGGCTGTCTGCTTTTTTTCCATTGCCGGTATTCGGTTTGTTCATCTATAAGCCAGGCTATAAGGATGAAGCAGATTACAAATAGTGAAGGGTTCATGCGTAGGTTTGTTTTATTGAGTTTGAAATTGTGTGCAGCTTTGCAGTTACCTGATTGTTCCAGTAATTGCCTAAATAGTCGGTGTACCAAATACTAATGGCTATAGCCTGTACAGGAGAGAATGTGAATGCGTATTCAATTTTTGGCTGCAACATTTTTCGCAGCATAATAATTCTTACCTCCTGCATGGCAGCAATTAGCAGTTTATCTTCTAAATCGTCTGTTTGCATCTGTACGCACTTTTCTATTACCTCTACAATGGTTTCTACTATGTTGTGCTTTAATTTAGTTTTGTAGTTTTTCATCTGTTGTTGCTGTTATTTTTTCAAACTGGTTAATAAAATCCCGTAGTTCAATTCCATCTGCATTATTTATTGATAAGTTATTTTTCATAACTTTTATGCAGTTAATTACAGAGGCATGGTGTCGGTTTCCAATTTCATCGGCTGTAATTGTTAAAGTCTGATTAAGATGCTTTATACAAATCCATGCATAGAAACTACGGGCTTTAAAAACAACTCCTTTTTTACCGGCGGCAACTATTTCTTTCCAGCTTTTTTGAAAGTAATTTTCAATCAACTCTTTCAATAATTCCTTTTGGCTTCGCACCTCGGCATTAGTTATGCCTGTTGGTATAAGTTTTACGGTTACACCAGTAGCCTGTGTTATCTTTTCTTCAGCATTACTTATTATCTTTTGCACAATTGGCATCTGCATAATATTTACACGGTGCTGCATAACTGTTTGCTTTTGGTTTGTACACTGTCTAAAACAGCTTTAAATGGTTTTTCTTCTACAGCCATTGTGCGAGGGCAATGGAGCGTTTCGTAAGTGCTGCGGCGTGTTTGCTGGCTGCATTCCTGCAGGCCGGTTGTAAAGCTTAGCAGGCTTTCGTCATAAACCGTCCATACGTTTTTAAACCAGTTCCAAAAAAGTTTGCTGCCTTCCAGCTGACGGCGCAGGGTTTCGTTTGCTGGTGCATACCAGGCTAAATAAGACAAGCCGCATTTGTATTGGTAATTACAATAATCATCATGGCTCCAGCTAAGGAGCTGGCATATCTGCCACTTTAAGGCATCTGCCTTTTGCTGGTACTGCTGCTGTTGTGTTAGTTTGGTTTGCATGGTTAGTTTTTGTAAGCGGTTATGTTCCATTTTATCCGGAAAAAATCTTCTGTTAACTGCATATCCTTTTCATCACACTCCTTTAAGGTTGGTTGCAGATAATCGTACAGCTCACCATAATTTTCGCACAGGATGCAAAGCAGTTTTTGCAGGCCTTTTTCAATTTTGTATTTGGTGAAGAATGGCGCAAAGTCCTGTGCCTTGTTAATCGCTGTAATATTTTTTTGACCGGCTTTAAAACGGCGGTATAATTCTGGTATGCTGTTGCGGTTGCGGCCAGTTGTATTCAGCATGTTTGTAACAAGCTTTGGTGTACCAAACAATACAATACTGCATAGGCCTTTTATAATATCAAACAGCCCTTTAGTCATTTTAAGCAGGCTTATCTCCATATTTTCACCTTCATCAATAATCAATATTGGTTCACCACCTGCATGTTTAATTTCAATAAGCTTTGCAGCAATTTTATCCATACGTATTTTAAGGCTGTAATCTGCCACACGTTTGCCGGTTACATGCTGTACATCAACTCCAAGCTTATCTGCCAGCTCGTTTATTACATCTGTAAGCTTGTAAAGGCTGTTAACTGTTATGCGGTAAGTATGCAGCGGATGCTTCTTTACAAAGGCATCAATTGCGTGTGTTTTACCAATGCCTGTGGCTGCAATAACCATTGCTGTGGTGCCTTCTTGTTTGCACTCTTCCAGTGTGGTTATAATCTCCTGAAACTGGCGTGTTGGCTCAATATGCCAGTATGTTTTTTTAGTAAGTACGCCTGCCCATATTGCCAGCTTGTGAAAATGCGTATCGCCAATGGGTGTTGGCTTACCGTTTACTTCGTTCTCAAACTTGCCGTTAAATATTTGAGATACATAACCGGCGTTAACACCTGTGAGCCTTGCAACATCATTGTTGCTTAACTTTTTTTCTTTTGCATAAGCAGCGGCGCCGCTTGCTATTTGTTTCTTTAATTCTGTTTGCATGTAATGCAGTTTTAGGTTAATAATTAGTTGTATGTATATTGGGAGAAATCTGTTTTGCTGCTTAAATACTCCAAGTGTGCTGCACTATGGTTTGTTTGTTCTTGTGCTATTTGTTTTTGCTCCTGCTGCTGTATTTGCTTTTGCACTTTGCGCAGGCGTTTAGCATCTTGCAGTAATTCTTTTTGCTGGCCGTGTGCATCGGTAAACATCAGCTTCAATGCGGCTTCATCTTCGTTGGCAAGGTTGAAAGGTGTACTGTCTAATATCTCTGCCATCATTGCTTCTTCGCTGATGTAGGTTTGTATTATTTCCTCTTTGCGGTCAGCGTTGAAGTCTTTTATTTGCTTGCGGTATTCCAGTTGGGCCGGTGTGGTATTCATAAAGCCCATGCCAACAGTTTGCTTGTTGTGCAGTAAAAACTTTTGCTTTCCGTCTTCTGTTACTGCAACCACTTCATTAAGGTTGGCAGGTTCGTACATAATTTTAAAGCGTGTGGTGTATTGCAGGGCCCTGAATGCTGGTTCAAAACTGTCGTATGTTAATTCCTGCCCGTTTAATGTTGCAGTTAAACCTTGCCCTGTAATACTGTTTAATTCGTTATGCGCTTGCCCAAATACTTCTATGCATTGCATTGGTGTAAGTGTAACCTGGTGTTCTGCTGGCATTGTTTCCCAGCGTGTGCGGTAGTCTTCTAATTTGCTCATGCGCTCCTTATGCATGAAGCGGTTTATTTGGTTTATTACACCCTCTTTTGTTGGGATGGATTGCTTTATTTGATTAAGGCGTTCAATGTTGGGCTGGTTATCTTTTGAAGCAGTGATGTTAAACCCAGTCCAGTTATATTGCAGCTGACAATATTTTTTATTGAGGTACTTAAAGTATGGTTCAATGATTTTACTTTTTGCATTACCAACAGCAGCCGGTGTAAATACTTTACCGCAGGCTTCGTAAAACGGTGTAAGATTTTTTATACCATAGCGATCACTTTGTATTTGCCAAGGCCGGTAAGTAGCGCCGTATAAATCTTGCATGTGGATGATGGCATTACGCAAAGCCAGCCTTATTAAATCAGTGTTCTCTCTTTCGCCTATTGCGTACCCTACAGGGTATTTATTGCAGGCATCTAATACCACTACCATTACAAGGCGGTTATCAAATCGTTTCCCGTCCTGATATGCCAGCTCTACAGTCCATCCATCTAATGTCCAGAAGTAAGAAGGGTATTGTGGCGCTTCACGTTTTACCTGCATTGCCACATTATTGTTATACCACTTATTGCCTTTGCGGCCATTGGCAAGCTGTGGCATGTGTGCTGCAATTTTATTGGCAACAGTGGCGGGGCTTATTTGGTGCCATCCATTTTTTTTGTAGATAGGATTTATAAGGTCTGCAATCTGTGTAGGGTCTAAGTTCATGTGCAACTTTGCAGCTTTCTTTAACACCACTAACTGTTGCAGTTCTACCTCTGCGCTAAAGCCTTCTTCTGTTTTACCAATTTTAGCAGCTTTTTTATTACCAAAATGTTTGCTGATGATACTGGCGTAACCTTCGTTGCGGTAGCGCTTAATAGCACTGTCTGGCTTTGCAACTAAGTTGCCGTAAGATGCTGGAAGGTAAATATCATTGCTCTGAATGAGGCCAATAATGAGTTTCCAAAACCGGTCAACTTCTTTAATGCCCAGCTCTTCTTTTATAAAGCCTTTTTCATCAACAGCACGTACACACAGGTTTAAGTATTTGCAAGCAGTGGCGCATTTTAGTTGATAGTCTGGCGGTAATTCTTTGTTGCCATCGTAGCGGTAAGTGCGGTAAAAATCTTCGGCTTTAGCATCGGGTAATAAAAGGTTTTTAATAGGTATTGAGGCATAATGGGCATATACATCGCCGCCATAATGCTGGTTAATTTTTTCTTTAAGAGATGGCCGCATGGTTTCAAATTGTACCATTGGTATGCGGCCATCGTTGGGGTTTTTCATCTTAATCCAGAAAGGGCTTTTTCTTGCCTCTTCACAATTCTTTTGAAAAGCATCTAAACTCATTATATGAGGTACCAAGTCTGTACGTTCAACGTATAATAGGTTATTTGTTCTGTCGTTTTTTTGCATGGCTTAATTAAATGGAACTAATTTTTCTGCGGCTTTAAGTAACTCGGTTTTGCCTTCCTCCAAAAACATGAAGACGTTAAGTACCGTTTCATTTTCTTGCTTTTGTTCAAGCACTCTTCTTACAGACCTTGGAGAAACCCCTACCACTTCGGCGGTTTCAATTGTTGTTGCGGCTCGCCTTGTATCTCGTTTGCTATTGTTTTTCATAAATATTTACCCTACTTTTAATGTCCTCTTAAAGGACACTGCAAATATTGTTTCATTATTTGACATTTCCAAATTTTGAAACAAAAAATATTAAAATATGGCAAACTTTTTTAAAAAAAACATCGTTTATCTAAGAAAAAATAAAGGCTTTACACAGATAGAACTTGCTACTGCATTGAGTTTGAAGAGAACAACCATTGCTAATTACGAAAGCGGTCATACAGAGCCAAATATTGAAACAATTTTAAGTTTTTCCGAGTTTTTTGGAGTTGATGCAGGTTTTTTGCTTAAAAATAATTTGGAAGATGTCGGACTTTCTCAAAAATTAGATGTAACAAAAAACGCTAAAAATGTCGGATATAATGTCGGATATGATGTCGGAATAAGCGGCAAAAAACAGGATATAATTGGCGATTTTAAGGTAACAATAGTAGCCGAACCAGAGGCAGAATATGGGCATAGGATGCAGCCAATACCAGTTACCGATATATCGGTTGCCGCAGGTGGTGGCATATACAACGATGGGCATTACGAAACAGGCGATGCAGTGCATTTGCCTACCCGTTTAGTTAAGCCAGGGCATACGTATTTATGCGTTAAAATAAAGGGGGTTTCTATGGCTCCTACCTTGCAAGATGGCGGCTATGTTATTATACGCCTGTTAGATAAGAGCGAATGGGCTAAAATGCCCGATGAGCGTGTATTTGTGGTAATTGACACAGATGGAAAAGCGTATTTAAAACGGGTTAAAAATAGGTTTAAACAGGGCTTTATAGTTCTTCGAAGTGATAGCCCAGAGCAGGTAACTTTTCCATCATTTAATCTGGAGACAAAAGAGATAACTGCAATCTGGTATGTAGAGTGGTATTTTACAGCTAAAATGCCAAATGTGCATGACCAATTTTACAGCCGTTTACAACAATTGGAAGACAGGGTGGATGATATGCAGGTAAAGCAGCTTAAAAAATAACCATGAATTAACCCTAATTACCGAAATGTTTTAAATCGTATCATTGCTCAATTCGCCTGAAACCCACGACAGTTGTGCATTTTTCGCACTTTTTTATAATTATGTATTGTTCCGTTTAGTATTTACCCCCATAGTTAAATAGTAATGCTGTTGTTGCAGTGAGTGACACAACAATGCTGATGGTAATTCCCCAGCCCGTTACAAAAAAAA
>JAGVCC010000188.1 GCA_020059395.1 Chitinophagales bacterium
CATACTGCCAGTATAACGCAATCCATTTTTTAAATTTAATGATAACGAATTCTTAAGTGTGGAAGGCGTATTGATGTTTAAAGTAACTTTTGTGGCTTTACTTTTTTTACCAACACCTCTGTCAGCCATTGCATTAAGCGCTGTACCTGCCGAAACAAGTACAATGAGCATAATTCTGGTTGTTTTAGTCATTGGTTCAATAATTTGATGTCACAAATATATTAAAAATATTCCGGTATTTCCTAACAGACAATACTGTGTTTTTACACATATTTAACGTTTATGGGTAAAAAAGGTTACAAATATTTGTAAAATAATTTTAAAGTGGGTAATTTACAATAACTTATAGCACATGAGTAAATATCCTTATCGTCAGGATCGTGACGAAATGCGTGAATTGCTACAGCAATTTGAGAACCTCAAAACCGGAAAAGCCAATTCTTTTATCGAGGAAGAATCTTTCGAACGGATTATAGACTATTACGATGAAAAGGAACAACTTTCTACTGCGTTAGAAGTGTCTGAATATGCAGTGTCACAGTACCCTTATTCTGCATCGCTTTTACTGCGTAAAGCAGATTTACTAATTGCGTTAAGGTATTACAAAGAAGCTCTTGATGTGCTGGAGAAGGCACAAATATTAGACAGCAACGACACCAATCTTTATATCTTAAAAACCGATGCTTATCTGGCGCTTGACCAGCAGGAAAAAGCGGCTGCTGTACTTGAAGCTGCCATAGATGATTTTAATGGTGACGAGAAAACAGACTTATTGTTTGAGCTGGCAGATGTGTATGATGACTACGAAGATTTTCAGAAAGTATTTGACTGCCTTAAAACAATACTGGAGTATGACCCTGTTAACGAGGAGGCTCTTTACAAAATATGCTTTTGGACAGATTTTACCGGACGTAACGAAGAAGGAATACGTTTGCACCAGCAAATAATTGAACAGCACCCTTTTAATGAACTGGCATGGTTTAATTTAGGCGCAGCATACCAAGGTTTGAAGCTTTATGAAAAATCTATAGATGCCTACCAATATGCGATAGCTATTGATGAAAAATTTGACTATGCACTTCGTAATATGGGCGACGCTTATATACGTTTACGTAAATATAAGGATGCTGTTGAGGTTTTGGAAAAAGTGCTGGAACTGGCAAGGCCAGAAGAGGTAATTTATGAAGCTATTGGACATTGTTATGATAAAATGAAAAACTTTGCCCAAGCAAGATTTAATTATAAAAAAGCATCGCACTTAAGTAAGGACGACAGCCAGCTGCTGTTTAAAATAGCCTGCACTTATATGAACGAAGCAAACTGGATAAGTGCAATAAAGACGCTGGAGACAACCTTGAAAATGCACCGTATGCAACCTGAGTATAATTTAGCAATAGGGCAGTGTTATATGGAACTTGGCAGGCTTGAAGATGCGGTTTCTTATTTAGGGAATGTAGTACGTGTGCGGCCAAAAAATATTAACGGATGGGTGGAACTGCTTAACTGTTTATACAAAGCAGAGCTTTGGGAAGATGGTTTAGAATATGCATCTTTTGCATGGGAGCAAACTGACCATAAACCCATTTTTATTTTTTATAAAGTGGCATTATTATTTGCAAGCAGCAAACCAAAAGAAGCTTTGCTACAGCTTGAAGAAGCAATGGTTAACAACCCCAAACTTGTTAAAAAACTCATTGAACTTAATCCCTCAATTTTGCAAAATCAGCAGGTGGTTGATATAATTGCACGGTTTAAAAAGAAAAAATCCATTTAAAGCCTTACTGATAACACTCATAGTTACAATTGATTGCCTGATGGTAAATTGTTTTTACCTTTGCAGCACTTAAAACAACAGGCATGAATTTTAATCTTTCTCAAATTCCAGAACGCACAGCGCAACCTCGTACTAATGGTATAACAATGGTAATGGATAAAGGCCTTAGTGTGCAGGAAGCTAAAAATTTTATGAGTGTTTCTTATCCTCATGTTGACATTGTTAAACTGGGCTTTGGAACTTCTTTTGTAACTCCCACATTAAAAGAAAAACTGGAGGTTTACCGTGAGTATAATGTGCCAGTTTACTTTGGAGGTACTTTGTTTGAGGCATTTTTGATACGCAATCAAATAGATGATTATATAAGTGTTTGTAAAGAATTTGGTATTACCCACATGGAAGTTAGTGATGGTTCGATTACCATTCCGCACGCAGAAAAATGCGGTTATATTGAAAAGTTGACTAAGTATGGTACTGTATTAAGTGAAGTGGGCAGTAAAGATGCAGCTCATATAATTCCGCCTTATAAATGGATTGAACTGATGAGGGCAGAGCTAAATGCAGGATCCAGCTATGTAATTGCTGAAGCAAGGGAAGCCGGTAATGTTGGTATTTACCGAGGTAGTGGAGAAGTGAGAGAAGGCTTGGTGCAGGAAATATTGACACAAATACCCGAAGAAAAAATTTTATGGGAAGCCCCGCAAAAAGCACAGCAGTTGTACTTTTTAGAATTAATTGGCTGTAACGTAAACCTTGGTAATATTGCACCAAATGAAGTGATACCTTTAGAAACAATGCGTATTGGTTTGCGTGGCGATACTTTTAGTTTATACCTCGATAAAAAATAATTGCCTGATGAAGCTTTATGGCTTGATTGGTTACCCGTTAGGACATTCATTTTCCCAAAAATATTTTACTGAAAAATTTAAGCAGTTGGGGATTGAAGATTGCAGGTATGATGCATTTTCATTAGAAAACATCAATAATTTCCCTGCATTGCTAAAAAATAATCCCGGCTTATGCGGTTTAAATATCACTATTCCGCACAAGCAAAATATAATTCCCTTTCTTAGCGAGGCTACCCAATTGCCACAAGGAATGAATGCTTGCAATTGTATTAAAATTGAAAATGGAAAACTCACGGGGTACAATACAGATGTAATTGGATTTGAACAATCATTGTTTCCGCTGCTGCAACAACATCATACAAAAGCACTGGTTTTGGGTAACGGGGGCGCTGCTGAAGCAGTAAAATTTGTTTTAAATAAATTAGGCATTGCATTTAAAGTGGTAAGCAGGCAATTGCATAATGGCTCTCATTTAACATACCAACAAATTACCAAAGAAGTTATTGCCACATATAATCTAATAATAAACACAACTCCGTTAGGTACTTACCCCAAAGTTGAGGAATGCCCCGATGTGCCTTATCAATATCTTACTCCACAGCATTATCTTTTTGATTTGGTGTATAACCCTGAGAAACCCTTGTTTTTGCTTAAAGGCGAACAGCAGGGTGCCAGTATTAAAAATGGCTACGATATGCTGGTGATACAGGCAGAGGAGAGCTGGAAAATATGGAACAGTTAACTTTCTGCAGCATGTAGTGTTTGTGATAGTTGCTGCGGTATTGGGGTTACTTTTTTATCGGCATAATTGTAACAAACCATACCTGTTTTTGCAATGGCAAGTAGTACAGTTTGGTTGTTTCTTTTTGCACTAAGTGTATAATATAATTCAAAAGAAACCTTGCTTATTTCACCAGCGCTTATTTTTACATCAATAACATCTCCATAAAATCCCTCGCTTTTAAACTCAACAGCAAGGTCGGCAATTATTAAACCGGTGCCTTCAATACTTAATTCGGTGTAATTGTGCTTTTGCAACCATTGTACTCTTGCTTCATGCACAATACTTATAAAGCTGTCGTTGCCTAAATGATTACCGTAGTTTAAATCTGTTATTCTTACAGGGATACTTACAGTTGTTAAAACGTTTTGAGGTACTGTTAGTTTTACTCGTGCCATGCAGCAAAGTTATATCTATCCGTATAAAAACAACAAAGCCTCACTTATGGTGAAGCTGTTGTATTTATAGTTGTATAAATTGATTCGGGTAGATTACTTTTTTTCTTCCAATACATTGCTCAGCTCAATAATATCCATAAAATTGTTTGGCGTTGGTGCAATGCTGTTGTTAGTCATCTTGTCTCGCCACAAGGCAAAGGTAGCCCGCCATTTAGCACTTTCTTTAATTATAATCTCTATATTTTCCTGCGCATCAGGATTATTATCTGATAAATAGCTAACCAGTGCCGCAAATTTAGAAGACACTCTTACTGCTTGCCCATCGGGCCCTGTTATTGTAATGTAGGAGTTTGCAATGCCGTTGTTGAACAAAGCAATGTCCTCAGGGGTTTCTCCATTGCTGTTTTGCAATTTTTCTGCACGGGCTGCTGCCGGGTTTTGTGCCAGAATTATAACATCATTATTCGTCACGTAGGCTGTCCCTGTTATATTTTTTTCTGATGATTTGTTTTTTTCTTTTGGAGTAGTAGCTGTTGTAACAGTGTTGTTATCTTGCTTTTGCGGCGTTATAGTGGCTGGTAAATCAGCGGCACTTGTATTATTTTTTGGTGTGCCGGTAAAAGGTTTTGGTATTGCTGTATTATTAACAACTTCATTTACATCCTTACCGGGTTTTAAAAGCCACACTGTTACGCTTAGTAATGCTATAATAGTAATAGCAGCAGCCACCCTTAAAAATGCAGCACCTGTTTGTCTTGTACGTGGTTCAAAAGGTATTATTTTAGTTGCAGCCTTGTCTAATTCGGTAACAATTTGCGGCCAAGCAGTTGCAGGAGCAGCAGGTGCATAACTGTACAACCTGTGTTTAAAAGAATCGCCTTCTGCAGCGTCTAATAAATCAAAAATATTTTTTTGTGTGCTTACTGGTGCAAATGTTTCATATGCTGCAAGCCTGCTGGCAAAACCAGCATTTAAATTTTCTTCTCTATCAAGCATATTGGCAATATTATTCCAGGTGCCCTGTGGGGGCACTGCTTCATGCTGCTGGATTTTATGTTGCCAATTACTGTTCATTCTTATTAGTTAAGTCCCTTTGCTGTTTGGTTTAATTTTTCCTCCACCATCTTTTTTAAAATACCCTTTGCTCTTGCTAATTGAGATTTACTGGTGCCTTCACTAATACCCAGTATCTCTCCAATATCTTTATGAGAGTATCCTTCAATTACATACATATTAAACACCTGGCGGTAGCCAGGGCTTAACTCCTGAATCATTTTAATAATGTCTTTCTCGGCAAGGTTGTCTAACGCAGTTAAAGAGGGGTCTTCAATACTAACATCTTCTGTGTCGGTTACGGAATAATTTTTCGAAGTCCTTCTAAAATGTTCGATGGATGTATTTACAAATATCCGGCGCATCCAGCCTTCAAACGAACCATCTCCACGAAACTTTTCTATGTTTCTAAATACCTTTACAAAGCCATCTTGCAGCAAATCCTGCGCATCATCAGTATTTTTACAATACCTTAAGCAAACGCCATACATTTTTGAAGAAAACCGCTGATAAAGCATTTCCTGCATTTTGCGGTCTTTATCAAGGCTTCCTTTTATTAAGTCGCTTTCAGATATGTTTTGGTTGCTTTCTGAATTCAACGTTTTTTATTGGTTTAATGGTGAACAGGTTAATGATTAGTTTTTTGCACTTGTAAAAAATCTATCAATTTCAGCATAGCTTTTTTACGGTGACTGAATACAGATTTTTCTTCCATACTCATTTCAGCAAAGGTTTTTTCACTCCCGTCGGGTACAAAGACGGGGTCGTATCCAAAACCGTTGCTTCCTTTTTCTTGATTGATAATATTGCCATTACAAATACCTTCAAACATAAATTCTTTACCTTCTGCAATTAAAGAAATTACAGTTCTGAATCTTGCCTTGCGGTTTTCAATTGCCTGTAAGTTATTGAGTAATTTGTCGATATTGTCATTAAAATTTCGGCCTTCGCCTGCATAGCGGGCACTTTTTACACCCGGCTCCCCATTAAGCGCTTCCACTTCCAGGCCAGTATCTTCACTAAAGCAATTGCTGCCGGTTAATTTAAAAATAGTGGTTGCTTTCTCGGTAGCATTCGCTTCTAAAGTATTATGTGGTTCTGGAATGTCAATATCAATGCCTGCTTCTTTTAAAGTAATAATGTTAAACATATTGCCCAATACCAACCGTATTTCATTTACCTTATTTTGGTTATTGGTGGCAAAAATTAAAGTGTTGGCGTTGCTCATCAGCCTAAATTAAAAATGGTTTTAAGACATAACCACAGCTTGCCTTTTTCGGCCTTATCCTGCTGAAGTTGTTGTAATGGCAGGACCGCAAGGTACTGCTGGTTATTAAATTTTTGAATTTGATATAATGGGAAAGTGAGTGGCAGGTGTATTTGTGCAGGTGTTACTCCAAACAACAAGCATACTTCGGCCTTTAATTCTTTTTGTAAAATTTCATAAGTAATGTCATTATTTTTTTTTGTATTTACCAAAGCTATATCAGCCATTGTTAGTTTGCAGGCACCTAATACGCCTTGTAAAAAATTAAGCAAGTCATCTGTCAGGTGTAAGTTGTTTTCATCTGCAACTACTATACAAATATTTTGCTCATTATCACCCAAAAAACTAACGGACCCTTTTTTTATTTGCGTACCTGCAGGCTTGTTATTATTTAAGTCAACCAACGTTTTTTTATACAAATCCTGCAGTACAATTGATGGTAGTTGAATATTGTCTAAACTCATAAAATGAAAGAATAATACCCTGTTTTTTTCGTTTCTTTGCTGTAAAATTAAACAATTATGATTGCCACGGCTGATATAACTGTAACTAAGGTGCAAGAAAGCAGATTAAAAGGGCTAAATGTTGAAAACATGCCTTTTGGTAAACACTTTACTGACCATATGCTGGAAGTGGATTTTGAAGATGGTGAATGGAAAACTGCAGCCATTAAACCTTACCAGCCACTATCACTTGCACCATCATTAGCAGCTTTGCATTACGGTCAGGCAATTTTTGAAGGGATAAAAGCATATAAAAATGCCGATGGCGAAGCATTTATTTACAGGCCTTATGATAATTACAAGCGCTTTAACTTTTCGGCCGAAAGAATGGCAATGCCGCCTGTGCCGGAAGATATTTTTATGGAAGGTATGCGCCAATTAATTGAAATAGACAAAGACTGGATTCCGCAGTTTGAAGATCATTCACTGTATATCCGTCCATTCATGTTCAGCAGTGACGAATTGATAGGAGTGCGGCCCAGTGAAAAGTATAAGTTCTTAATTATTTTAAGCCCAACAGGTCCGTATTATGCAGCACCCATGCGGATTAATGTAGAGGAGCATTATGTAAGGGCAGTGCCGGGTGGTATTGGCTTTGCAAAAGC
>JAGVCC010000413.1 GCA_020059395.1 Chitinophagales bacterium
ACTAAATGCTTTGCAGGAGTTTAACCATATAAGGCCATTTAATTTATACAATGGCGGCCCGGTAGATACAGAGCATTTATTTTTTATACACCGCCGGCCAGATATTATTGAAGGCGGTACCAAGGTTTGCGATGGCGTTTTTTATGGCGGCAATTTTACCCAAGCGGTTACAGCCATAAACAATAACAGCCTTACAGAAAAAGATATAAAACTATTTATTGGCTACTGCGGCTGGGATGCCGGTGAGCTGGAAGCTGAGGTTGCAGAAGGTAGCTGGGAGATTACAACTTACAATAGTGAAGCAGTATTTAAAAACTATTTATAATAAGGGCTTATCATTATATACACAATAACACCGGTTACTGCCACATAAAACCAAATGGGCCATGTAATACGGGTAAGTTTTTTATGCTGTTCGTATTCGCCTATCAAAGCCCGGTATGCAGTAAATAAAATAAAAGGCAGTATTATACCAGCCAGTGGTATGTGTGTAAACAGCACAAAATAGTAAACCATACGCAGGCTGCCTGCGGCATCAGCTTCTGTAAAGCTTAACACACCGTCGCCGTCAGTATCTCCAAATTTAGTTTCGCCTGCAAATAAATGATGACAGATGTAGGAAATTAAAAAAAACACAGAAAGGAAAATAGCAAACAGCATTAAGTTTTTATGCAGCGCATATTTTTTTTGTTTTACTGCAAACAATGCAAACACCAGCAGCACGGCAACAGCTGTGTTTATTATGGCATTTGCCATTGCAAACAAATGCACATCAAAACCCAGGTTAATCTGCAATTTTACACGTGTTAACACCACTACAGCGGCAAAGACCACAGCCGACACTGTGTAAATAAAAAGCTTTGCCTTGCTATCGTTTTTTTTAAGTGATGCCGGTAACATTTTATGCTTGTTTGTTTTTGCGTTTATTTAATATGGTGGTTATAATAATTACAATACCAATACCCGTAAATATTATTGGCAGTATGGGTATAAACCTTCTGAATATTGTTGGGGCTTTTTTATCTTTCTCCAGCATCAGCAGTGGTATATCTCTTACCAGTTTGGTCATGGCGGCAGTATCAAAGCCGTTGTAAAAACCACGTACTATACGATTTGAGTCCAGCAGGAAAAAATTTTCTGTATGAATAAATGCAGTATCTACTCCCGGGTCTGCAATATTTGCCCTCATCTCCTGCAATGAAAAATCATAAATTTCTTTTTTGTTGCCGGTTACCAGCCACCAGGTGTCGTGGTTTACATTATAGCGGTCGGCAAATTTGCGCAGGTGGTGTACACTGTCGTGTTCGGGGTCAATACTTACAGATATAAATTGTACAATGCTGTCATTTTTTTTAAATGAATCCTGCAGGCGCTTCATACTTTTTGCAAGCCCAGGGCAAATGCTGGGGCAGCGTGTAAAAAAGAAATCCATCACAATAATACGGCCGTGCAAACTGTCAAGGTCAACTTTATTGCCAAGCTGGTTGGTAAACTGTATATTTTTTACTTTATGCCAAACGGTATCAATTACTTTTTTACCATTTACCGATCTTGTTACCACACTGTCGGGTACAAAATATTTACGTGGCATTACCACAGCATCGGTACTATAATGCTTTACAAAAAAATAACCGGCCAGCGGCATTAGTATTGCCAGCATTAGTGCAAGTATGGCGGTTTTATTCATGCTTAAATGTTCTTTTATAAAGTGTGTAAAGGTACAGCAACAGCGGGCATACTAAAACAAAAAACACTCCTAAAAGTTGGAGTGTTTTAATTACTTCATCAATAAAGTACTTATTAGTTTTTTAAGCCTTTTTCGGTTACGGCTGGTTTTGCCACTTGTTCTGTACGGCTGCCGGCATCTGTATTACGCAGGTTTTTCCAGCTGTTCCCATCCCACAAAAACGCCAATATAAACCAAATGAACAAACACAGTGGTACTACTATGGTCATTATAAAGTTCCTGATCTCATCTCCCAAATGCATAAATACAGAAACAATGTAGTATGCTTTTGCAAGCGATAAAATACAGATTACGCCTTTAATAAAAAGGATAACGCCACTGCTTTCTCCAAACCAGTTTTTTGCAAGGCCCAAACCCAGTACCAGTTCAATTACTGTAATAATTGAAAGTACCCAGGTTACTTTCATAAATTTCTTTACCACACCATCTTTATGCGGCGCTGCGTAAGTAATTTCTGGTGATGATATTGCTGAATGATGTTCGCTCATATGCTTATTTAAAAAGAATTAATACTTAAATTTTACACTGTTATATAAGATAGAAACACAGGAACACAAACACCCACACTAAGTCTACAAAGTGCCAGTATAAGCCTGCCTTTTCAATCATTTCGTAATGCCCACGCTGTTCAAAATGCCCCATTTTAGCTTTAATGTACATGATAATATTTATTACCACACCGCTAAATACGTGAAAACCGTGGAAGCCTGTAATACCGAAGAAGTAACCACCAAAAGCGATTGGACCCGGGTTGTTTACATGCATATGACCTGCTGCCACCATTTCGTTTACTTTTTCTGTTAATTGTGTTACAGACAATCCTTTTAACGAAGCTGCAGTTGCTGCATGATCATGTGACATTATCATTGACTGCAAAACTTTAGGAGATGTTTTACCCAATGCTTCTTTTAAAGCAGCTGCATCAAGTTCTTTACCCCATGGGTTATGAATTACTGAGGTGTTCCATGCTTCTAAAGCACCATTCTTTGCCAGTACAAAATGTTCACCGGTTAATAAGTGTGTCCACTCCCATGCCTGACAACCTAAAAACGCCAAACCGCCAATTATAGTCCACAACATGTATTTCTCAACACCTTTTTTATCCATTAAATGGCCTTTATGCACCGCCATTACCATAGTTACAGAGCTGATGATAAGTATAAACGTCATAATACTTACAAACAGCAATGGAGCCCCGCCATGAATAAAAGGCGCACTGTCAAAAACCTTGTTAGGGTCTGCCCATTCGTTAACACTAAAGCGTATGGTACCGTAGCTAATTAAAAAAGCCCCGAAAGTGAATGCATCACTCATTAAAAAGTACCACATCATTACTTTACCATAGCTGATGTTGAAGGGGCTTCTGCCGCCATTCCACCATTTGGTATTAGTTGGTATTGCTGTTGTTGACATAAGTCTGAGTAAATTCTAAATATTAAAAACTAAATTCTGAATATGCGCTTATCGTTTCTATCTTATCATTATTAAAAAAAACAGCAGGTACAGCCACAGCACATCTACAAAATGCCAGTAAGTGCTCATTACTTCTACCGGTACACTGTTGTAGCTTTTTACTTTTGTGCGAAATGCTTTTAAAAAAAGCACCAGCAATGCTATAGCACCACCTGCCACATGCACCGCATGTGCCAGTACAATTACATACAAAAACGAGTAAGATACATTACCTGTTAATGTTATGCCCGCATTCCAAAGCTGCTTAAAGCCCAGCACCTGCATCACTATGAACAGTACACCTAAAATAAGTGTTGCTGTTAAAAGGCTGCGGTACCTTGCCATTTGCCTTTGTTTGAAAGAGCGTTGTGCCATGTACATAGTAATACTGCTTAAAACTATTGCAGCCGTACTAAACCAAAACACAGCCGGCAAATCAAAGCTTACCCATTTTGCCTGATTACGCTTAATAATATAAGCGCTGGTAAAACCGGCAAACATCATCAGCATGCCTGCTATTGCTATCCACAAAGTAAACTTGTGTGGATGAATTTTTTTCCGTTGTTCCATTACCACAGTATTCATAAACCACCATCCGCCTCATGCGGACATTTTTATATTGTTACAAACAATTGTTATTTAATCAGCTAAACAGCCTGTCTGCATATAAACTCAGCAGCACTATCATTAAATAAACATAAGAACTGAACATTACCAATCTGGCACTTTTTGCATTCATCTTCAACAGCAGCATTACACTGGCATACACCATCCATAAATTGCAACCCAATACAATCCACATACTGGTGGCTCCGCATATTTTATAAATATAAGGCAGCACTCCCATCGGTATCATCAGCACACTGTACATAATACTTTGTATAGCGGTAAACCTTTCCGGTCCTTTATCTCCGGGCAGCAGTTTAAAACCAGCATTAGTATAATCTTTATGTGCCAACCAGGCAATAGCCCAAAAATGCGGAAACTGCCATAAAAATTGAATACCAAACAATATCCATCCACCTGTCCAGCTAATGTCTGCCGCTCCAAATGCTGCCACCCAACCTATTAAGCAGGGTAAAGCACCGGGTACACCGCCAACCAGCACAGAAATAGAGTTTACTTTTTTTAAAGGTGTGTATATAAAACCGTATAAAAAAAGGCTGAACAAACTGATAAGTGCACTTTCTTTATTAAAAAAGTACCACAAAATCCCTGTTCCGGCAAGGCCTGCTACTGCGGCAAAAATGCCAGCTTCTGTGTCGCTCATTCTGCCACTTGCAACAGGGCGGTTAGCCGTACGCTTCATCAGTGCATCCGATTTTTTTTCCAGCAACTGATTTATGGCGTTTGCTGCACCTGTTACCAGCATACCACCTGCAAAAAGTAAAAGAACTGATATATATTTTTCCCTTGAAAAATTACTTTCGCT
>JAGVCC010000085.1 GCA_020059395.1 Chitinophagales bacterium
CCGTATTTTGCCTTATAAGGTATGGCCACCTGCAGGGTATTTTCGGCAAAGTAGTTTTTAAACTTATCCCATACACCGGCATTGCTGCCACGGTTGCTTACAGTTATGTTAGTAGTGCCGTTTACCTCCAATGCACCCAACTCTGCAATTTGTTTTACCAGTTCGGTATTTTGTATAATGTCTGTTTTTATTTGGCCGCTGCCATTTTTCTTTCCTAAAAAATAAAAAGCGGCTGCAATTATAAGCACTAAAAAACCTGTCAGTAAAAAATTCTTCATTTACAATTTCATTTCGGGTACTTCGCCATCCACAATTAATTTACCAGCAGTTTTACTAATTATTTCTTCTGTAGCAACTCCGGGTGCCCTTTCCAAAAGTTTAAAACCATTTTCTGTAACTTCCAGCACAGCAAGTTCTGTTACTATTTTTTTTACACAACGTTTGCCGGTTAAGGGCAGTGTGCATTGTGGCAACAGCTTACTTTCGCCTTTGGGGTTGGTGTGCATCATGGCCACAATAATATTTTTTGCACTTGCCACCAAATCCATTGCACCGCCCATGCCTTTTACCATTTTGCCGGGTATTTTCCAGTTGGCAATATCACCTGCGTCGCTTACTTCCATAGCACCTAAAACGGTTAAGTCCACTTTACCGGCACGTATCATTCCAAAACTCATGGCACTGTCAAAAAAAGAGGAGCCTGCTACAGTAGTAATAGTTTGTTTGCCTGCATTAATCAAATCAGGGTCTTCTTCGCCTTCAAAAGGAAAAGGCCCCATGCCCAGCAAACCGTTTTCGCTTTGCAGCACTACATTTATTCCTGCAGGAATATAATTGGCAACCAGGGTTGGAATACCAATGCCAAGGTTTACATAATAGCCGTCCTTCAGTTCCTGTGCAATGCGCTGTGCTATTTGTTCTTTTGTAAGTGCCATACCCCTGTCCCCTAAAGGGGAACTTAAATTGTTAGTTTATAATTTTTGAATACCTAGTTTTAAAATTGCCACTACTTTTTTACGTCTTTGTATTTATGATTTTTCCGTTATTGCTATTAAACTGCCGCCTAAGTTCCCCCTTCAGGGGGACAGGGGGCTTTTTGTGGTACGCTGCTCAATTCTTTTTTCATAATTGCTGCCTTGAAATATTCTTTGCACATAAATACCCGGTGTATGAATATAGTTGGGGTCAAGCTCACCTGCAGGCACCAAATGTTCTACTTCCGCTATTGTAATTTTTCCCGCCATAGCCATCAGCGGATTAAAATTTCTTGCGGTGTCTTTATAAATTAAGTTACCATCCGTATCTCCCTTCCATGCTTTTACTATGGCAAAATCTGCATCAAAGGCATACTCCATTAAGTATTCCTTACCGTTAAATACTCTTTTTTCTTTTCCGTTTGCAACTTCTGTACCCACACCCGCCGGGGTAAAAATGGCAGGCATGCCATAACCTGCAGCCATACAACGGGTGGCCAGCGTTCCTTGCGGTATCAGTTCCACTTCCAGCTCTCCACTTAACAGTTGCCGTTCAAACTCTGCGTTTTCTCCCACATAAGATGCTATCATTTTTTTTACCTGCTTTTGTTTAAGCATCAGCCCAATACCAAAATCATCAACCCCGGCATTGTTAGAAATACAGGTAAGGTTTTTTACGCCTGCAGCCACCAGTGCTGCAATGCTGTTTTCCGGTATGCCGCACAAACCAAAGCCTCCCAGCATCAGCACGGCATTGTCTGTAATATCTTTTATGGCTGTATTTGCATCAGCATATACTTTATTCATGCTATTGTGCTGTTTTTATAGTGGTAGTATCGGCAATTTTTGGCACTGTGCCGCTTTTTGTGGTTGCATATTTATCTCTGGTATAGCGGTTAATCATACTGTCAAGCATAGGCAAAAAAACATCGGGGTGTGCCCTGTAATAATCCATACTGCTGTTAAATTGCTGACGGTTGGTTTTGTGCACCGCAAATATTTTTTGCTGCAGTGCTGCCATTTCAGCTTCGGGCCTTTTTAAGCTGTCTTTTGTTACAAAAGTAAAAACAAATGCATCTGCCCGCAGCACATCCCACAGCACGGCTTCCATTTTTTCTTTTTTTAAAATACTGTTGCCTTTTTTTTTATTATTACTGTTGCAGGCAATCAATAAGACTGCTACTACCAGCAGTATTGTAACTGGCTTTATCATTTCAGCTCGTCTTTATATTTACCTGCGTTGGTAACATCCAGTTTCTGTAGCAACTCACTGGCCCGCTGCCTGTCCTGCTGCTGCGCTTTTGAAAAAAGTTTTACAAGCTCCGTTGATTTTCCTTGAAAGAAAAACTGGTTAATCATTTTATTGGGATTGTCAGTAAAAAAGTTATTCAGCAGGTTTAATACATTCAGTACTTCTGCCCTTGCCTGGTTTTCATCTTCATACATTTTGTCCATACCAAGGCGGTAGTAATTGTAATACACATCATGAAAAACAGCGTACCGGCTGTTCATCATATTTTCGGTAAGCCAGTAGCGGTTACGCACCCCGTCAAAAGCTTTCCAGCCGCTGATGCCCCTGCCCTCTGGTGCGTTGTTAATAATATTCTGCGCTTTTTGAAAATATACTTCACCCCCCCTCAGCGCATAAGAATCGTAATCAAAACCCAAAATCATGTTTATATAATAAGCCAGCACTGCAGTAAGGTTAGATGCCAGTGCATCGCCGCCGTTAACCCTGTTTTCATTAAAATCTAGCTGCTGAAACTCTACGTATTTAAAAGTTATATTTTCATCACGGTAATTAACAATGGGC
>JAGVCC010000409.1 GCA_020059395.1 Chitinophagales bacterium
GTGGGGTGGGATGGAAAAATTGATGATAATAAACTAACCCAGGGCGCTTATGTGTGGTATGTTACTTACACAAAACCCAGCAATAAGCAACCGGTATCAAAAACAGGAACAGTATTGCTGCTGCGATAATGTACCAAAGCCTGTATTAATTCAAAAACTAATCCACAGCATCAATTCAAACCCCGGTACACATTGGGGGAAATGCCAGTTTTTTGCTTAAAAAACCTTGTAAAATGCTGCGGATATTTAAAACCTAAATCGTAAGCCACTTCGCTGATGGATTTATCAATATTGAAAATTCTTTCTTTAGCCACATCAATTATTTTAGTGTGAATATACTCCTGCGCCGATTTGCCAGTTTCTTTTTTAATTAAATCGCCAAAGTAATTTGGCGAAAGATGTAACTGTTCTGCACAATAACTTACGGCGGGCAGTCCATTTTGCTGTGGTTGTCCCGACTGGAAATAATCAGTCAGCAGGTTTTCAAATTTTCCTAAAATGCCTTTATGTGCAGTGTCTCTTGTAATAAACTGGCGGTCGTAAAAACGGGTGCAATAGTTTAAAAAAAGTTCAATGTTTGATACAATCAGTTTTTTACTATGCTTGTCAACAACATGTTGTAATTCAAAAATTATTTTTTCGAAACAGTCCATCACCACCTGACGCTCTTTTTCTGACAAGTGCAAAGCCTCATGGCTTTTGTAGCCAAAAAAACTATAATCCTGTATATGCCTGCCTAAATTGGTGCCGTGTATTAAATCAGGATGAAACACCAGCCCATAACCTTTTGGTTGGTAAAATTGACCGTTGGTTTCAATTTCCACCACCTGCCCTGGCGCCACAAAAACCAGAGAGCCTTCTTCGTAATCGTAGTAATTACATCCGTATTTTAAATCTCCGCACTTAACCTCTTTTAAAAACACACAGTAAAGGCCATAATTAATGCGTACCAGCTTTTGCCCATCCCAGTTACGGGGTGCTGCTTTTGAAAAATCTATAACACTAACCAGCGGATGCAGCGTTTCATGATTGTTCAATTCATTATATGCATGAATTGTATTGTATTGGTAAGTCATAACCGCATGTTTATATAGCAAACTTACATATTTACTATGCTACTTTATAATGGGGAATATACAATATGTAATAATGGTAAGTAAACAAGTAATTTGTATAAGCTGCAGCCGCCCGGGTTTATAGAAATTTGCAGTATTAAATTACATGTCATGAAAAAAAGAAAATTAGGCAACTGCGGATTAGAAGTTTCGGAAACAGGTTTAGGTTGCATGGGTTTAACCTTTGGTTACGGCCCTGCCACTAATGAAAACGATGCAGTTGCCCTAATTCAAAAAGCGTACGACCTGGGTATTACTTTTTTTGACACAGCCGAAGCATACAGCCAGGGTGGTAACGAAACTTTAGTAGGCAAAGCTGTTGCACCATTCAGAGATAAAGTAATAATTGCCACCAAATTTGGATTTTTAAATGGAGATGCAACACAGGGTGTTGACAGCAGACCGGAAAGAATAAGGCAAGTGGTTGAAAATTCTTTAAATTTTTTAAATACTGATTGTATCGATTTATTGTATCAGCACCGTGTAGATCCTAAGATACCCATTGAAGACGTTGCAGGCGCAGTTAAAGATTTAATTGCCGCAGGAAAAGTGAAATACTTTGGCATGAGTGAAGCCGGTGCTGCAACCATTCGCAAAGCACATGCAGTGCAGCCTGTTAGTGCCTTACAAAGCGAATACTCTTTATGGTGGCGTGAGCCAGAGCAGGAAGTATTGCCAACATTGGAAGAATTAGGAATTGGCTTTGTGCCTTTCAGCCCTTTAGGTAAAGGTTTTTTAACGGGTGCCATTAATGAAAAAACACAGTTTGATAAAAGTGATTTTAGAAATATTGTTCCCCGTTTTAGTGAAGAAAACCGAAAGTTCAATCAGGCGTTTGTTGATGTAATTACAGGTATAGCACAACAAAAAAATGTCACCAATGCCCAAATTGCACTGGCATGGGTATTGGCACAGAAACCGTGGATTGTACCTATACCCGGCACAACAAAATTGCACCGTTTACAAGAAAATGCAGATGCAGTAAATATCCACTTATCTTTAAACGATGTCACGGTTATAGACAATGCCTTGTCAAAAATTACTGTAGTTGGCACAAGGTATCCTCAGCAATTACAACAACTGGTTGGTAAGTAGTTTAATCTCTTTAAAATAGCAAATATGAAATACATTCTTTTTTTACTGTTATTTACAACAGCGCAAAATGTTTCGGGCCAATCGTTACTAACAAAATCAGAGCAGGAAATCATCAACCTCTCCAAATTAAAATGGCAATGGATGGCAGATAAAAAAGCTGATACATTGAGAAAATTTTTTCATGATAAATCTATGTTTGTACACATGGGAGGCAGCTGGGGCAAAACACAGGAGCTGGATGTAATTAAAAGCGGTGGCATTTGGTACAAGCAGGCAGAAGTTTATAACGCTTCAGTAAATATTTTAGGAAACACAGCTATTCTTTTAAATGATATAGACCTTGTGGCTGTGGTTGGAGGCAACGAAGTTGTTAACCCGTTTATGGTAACAGAGGTGTACGTTAAAAAAAACGGGAAGTGGCAAATGGGCTCACTCACTTTCTCCCGTTTGTTAAGGCCAGTTAAAATGGCGGGTGTAAAAATACCTGCCAGTAACCAGTTGCAAATTCAAAAGCAGGGCAGTTTTTCTGCCGGTGGCATTGTTGTTAAAAGCGATGGTGTGTTTGATGCGTTAAAACCCTGGAATGTGCAGCAGGGCGGACAAACCCGGCATGGAAATCATGCTGATGTATTTTATCAGGTTCCTGTAAGTGCAAAACGCAACGCCATGATTTTTTTGCATGGTTATGGGCAAAGCCGCCGCAGTTGGCAAACTACAGCCGATGGCAGAGAAGGATTTGCCAATATGTTTTTACGAAATAATTACAGTATTTATTTAGTTGATCAGCCGGGCCGTGGTGCAGCCGGGCAAACAACCACTCCCGTACAAATTGCTGCAACACCCGATGATCAAACATGGTTTACGCAGTTCCGTATTGGTCTTTATCCAAACTTTAATGAAGGTGTTCAATTCCCCAAAGACAGTATGTCAATGAATAATTTTTTTCGTATGATGACTCCCAATACGGGTGCGGCGAATGAAGAAACAATCGTAAATGCAATGTCGGCAGTGTTTGATTCTTGCGGCGGTGGCATACTTTTTACGCATTCTGCAGGTGGTACACCTGGTTGGAAAACAGCGATAAAAAATGATAAAGTAAAAGCGGTTATTGCTATTGAACCCGGCGGTTTTGTTTTTCCAGAAGGGGAAACACCAGCTGATAATCGTGGTGGCAAAGGCGTGCCGCTTGAAGAGTTTAAAAAACTTACAAAAATTCCAATTGTTGTATATTTTGGTGACTATATTCCAAAAGAAGAAACGCAGGCTTCTTCATTAAATTTTTGGCGCAATGTACTTGCCACTGCAAGGCAATGGGCAAAAGTGGTAAATGCCCATGGGGGCGATGCTACCATTGTTTATTTGCCGGATGCAGGAATAAAAGGCAATACACATTTTGTTATGTCGGATTTAAACAATGCCGAAATTGTTGCGGTGATAACAAAGTGGTTAAAAGAAAAAGGATTAGATAAATAACAATCACAATAACCAGGTATGAAATTGCATAAAATTTTTTGCATTACTGTGCTGCTGTTTTGTATGCACCAGTTATTAAACAGCGTAGCGGCGCAGCAAATAAACGCAATAAATAAAACTTTATCTGCAAAAGAAAAAAGCATTATCACAATTTCATCTCTTACGGCACGGGGCCATTTACTTAAATTAAAAACAGCATTAAGTAATGGGCTAGAAGCAGGCCTTACCGTAAATGAAATAAAAGAAGTATTAGTGCATTTATATGCTTATTGCGGTTTTCCAAGAAGTATAAGGGGATTGCAAACTTTTATGGAAGTATTGAACGAAAGGCAAGCTCAGGGTATTATACATACTAATGGTGCAGAAGTATTGAATATTAAAAGCGACAGCATTAAATACCTGCGTGGAAAAAAGATTTTAAGTGAGCTTACTAAAATGCCACAACCAGACAAGGCTGTAGGTTATGCCGCATTTGCGCCAGTGATAGATACTTTTTTAAAAGAACATCTGTTTGCCGATATTTTTGAAAGGAATATTTTAACTTATGCACAAAGGGAGCTGGTAACAATTTCGGTAATTGCTGCAATTGGTAATGCTGCACCTATGTTGCAAAGCCATTTTGCAATTTCGTTAAACGTTGGTATTACGGCTGAGCAGTTACAGGAGTTTGTTACTATCATAAAATCTTCAGCAGGTAAAAGAGCTGCAAAAGCTGCACAGAAAAATTTAAAAGCTGTTTTGGAAAAAGCGCAGTGAAATAATATAAATTAGTAAAGGAGGAGCAGGAGTATAAGCATTGAATAAACTGTTGAGTTTCTATCAAAATATCTTTAAAGTCAGTAATCATGAAACATAATCTGCAATGTATACTGCTGTTGTTTTTCTTATTTAGCTGCAGCACCAGTAAACAAATAAGTAATAAAAAAAATACACAGGCACTCATCTTTTCAACTGGCCAAAAAATTAGCAATGGTAATTTTACAGGCACTGCTTACTTGCAAACCCTTATTACAGCCGACAGCAGCAATCCTACAGCAGTAGGCAATGTAACTTTTGAGCCTGGTGCAAGAAGCAAATGGCATTCGCATCCTGCAGGGCAAATTTTGCTGGCTATTAGTGGTGTTGGGTTTTATCAAGAGCAGGGACAACCTAAAAGAATATTACGCAAAGGCGATGCCGTTAAATGCCCGGCAAATACACCGCATTGGCATGGTGCCAGTAAGGATAGTAGTTTTGTACAACTGGCTGTTACCAATAATAATAAAGGGCCAGTTGTTTGGTTACAGACTGTTACCGATGAAGAATATAACCAGTAATATTGGTAAGTAAACACGTAATTGGTATAACCATTGCCTACTTTACAGTTTGTATATTCGCAGCAAAATTTTATACTCAATGCTGCTATTCAAAAATTTGATTGTTGTACTGCCTGTAAAGCGTTACACCGCTTTTCTTTTATTGTTGCTCTTGTCATTTACAACTTTGGCGCAAGCGCAACCTAAAGATACTGTTGCAATAAAGCCAACCACATTTTCCGGTTCTGTAGGGTTGTCTTCTAATGGTTTTTCTATTGTACCTACGTTTTCTTTAAACAGTCCTTCGGTAATGTTATTGCTTTCGCTGCGTAAAAGTAAATTTAGTTTTGATCCTGATGTACGCCTTACGCCAGATGCCAGAAAAGGCAGTATGATTTTCTGGTTACGCTATCATGCCATTTCAACAAAAAAATACCGGTTACGGGTTGGCGCACATCCGGCCATGAATTTTCAAACAAGAGAAATTATAAACAACGGAACAGCGACTTCTATTTCCCAAATGCGCCGTTTTTTTGCATGGGAGCTATCAAACGACTATAAAATAACCAAACACATAAGTGCAGGCTTGTATTATTTGCAGGGTAAAGGCCTGCAGAAAGATGGTGCCAGAACAACGCACTTTGTTGCATTAAACACCCATGTTGCCGATATTAAATTGACAAATGCCATGCGCTTTGCAATTGTACCAACGGCTTACTATTTGTATCTTGATGGTAAGGAAGGAAAATATATTTCGGGTGCTGTTATTTTATCGCATACTAAATTACCGTTTACATTACAGCATGCTTTTAATAAAACCATTACCTCAAATATTCCGGGCAATAAGGATTATATGTGGAATATATCGCTGCATTACAATTTTAAAACAGTGTACAGGCGTATGTAATAAACGTATTTGTAAACGAAATATAAGTAAATAAAAAAACACACTGGATAACAGTGTGTTTTTTATCTGGAATCTTTTATCTGATTTTCTGCCTGCCGAGCACAATGCCAGCTTTAATATTAAAAGTAAAATAAGCATCGTTTCTGCTGCTGTTACCCCTTTGGTCGCCGGTGGTGGTTATATGTGTGGGGTCAAGTTCATACTGCCTGTCGTTTAGCAGTAAAGCATTGGTAAGCTTTGCGCCAGTAAAGTAACTGGTGTATAATGTTGGATCAATATAAGTGGTGCTTACGTCATCCAGATAGTCGGTATTTAAAATCCGGTAAACAAATTCGGCCCTTAGGTTTACCATTGGCGACAGTTCATATTTGGCTCCAACCCCCAGGGGTATATTAACCTGGCGTAAACTATAGGGCTTCCTGTTGGGGTATTCCATAAAACCTTGCCCTTCGGTACGCAATGGCTGTAAGTCAACCCAGTTATTAAGCAGTTTGGCTTGTGGATTAAAACTAAAAAAACCAATACCACCCACTATATAGGGCGACACCCTTGGCGGTTCTCTGTTCTCGTCGTATTTTATAAAAATATGCAATGGGTGTATTTCGGCCAGGGCCATAAACTCGGTAATGTTGCTTCTAAAGCTAAGGTTGCGTTCGTACCTGCCAAAAGTGGAAGCTTTTACTTTTTTTAAAACACTGTCATAAGCTTTTACCTGTCCAAAACTCCCTTCAAGCCGCAGCGCCACAGCGTTTTTAAACATAGCACTCAGGTACACGCCACCACTAAATTGGGTGTTGCCCATGTTGAGGTCTTTAATGAATTTTTTGCCAAGCCCCTTGCGGCCTCCTAAGTCGGTAAGGGAGTTCATCATGCCTGCGCTTGCGCCCAGCTCAAACAACACCGGATTATCGTAGTAACTGTCGTTATAAAAATAATACTGGGCGTAGGATTGATTGCCTGCACAACAAAGAGCAAAAACCGTTGCGGCAATAAGTAATAATTTTTTCATGTAAAATTTTTGTGCGTTTAGTTAGCAGGCTGGGTTTTACATGGATGGATATTGAAAATACAAATAAAGGGAATATTCCCCAAAAAACAGGGTTGCGCCTTTATTGTTTTAAGATGCTGCTACATTTATTAATGCTGCACAATCAATTGCTAAAAAAGAATGCCAACTTTAAAGGATAACGAAAAATAGGAGTCATTTTTTTTGGGATTGCCTCTTATGTCGCCCACATTGGTTACATGGTTAGGGTTTATTTCCCTCTGGCGGTCATACAATGCTTCCGCATTGCCAACAATGGTAGGGTCAAGATATTTCCTAAATAACTTTCGTTCCACATAGTTTGTACTTACATCGTCTAAGTAATCCGTATTTAAAATGCGGTACACACATTCTGCGCTTATGTTAATATTGGGTATAAGCTTAAACCGTACACCGCCGCCAATAGGAAAATTAAATTGCTTTAATTTATAGGGTTTTCGGTCGGGATACTCAGTAAAACCCTGTCCTTCAGTACGCAGCGGTTGCAGGTTTATCCATGCACCGTTCAATTGTGTGCGTGGATTATATACAAAAAAGCCAAGTCCGCCCATGAGGTAAGGGGAGAAGCGGTGAAGTTTCTGATTAGGGCCATACTTTTGGGAAATATATAAAGGGTGTATTTCTACAGCAGCCATAATTTCAAAAACGGTGCTGTAAAAATTCAAATTGCGTTCATACCTTCCCAGTGTGGTTTCTTTTACTGATGACAGCACATTGTCGCTGGCCTTAACAACGCCCCATGTAAACTCCGTACGAAAGCTAACTACATTTTTATAGTGCTCGGCAAAAAAAATTGAACCACACAGTTCGGTATTTTTAAAATTAACGTCGCCAATAAAACTTTTGCCTATACCTTTTTTCCCGCCTAAATCTGTAAGACAGTTCATGCCTCCAAATGAAAATCCGGTTTCAAAAGTAAAAGTGCTGTTGTAATAAACATCATCAGAAAAATCGGGCCGTTGGCCATTGGTGTGCAGCGTAGTTAATAACGTAAACGCCCAAGCACAAAGCAAAGTAAGTGCGTTTTGCATGAAATAAGGTTTCCTTTAAAGTGTTACAGTTAGATGGTGATTTTAGAAGGATTCCTCAGATTTCAGACCTAAATATCAGCTTTTTTTTTAAAGGAGTAAAATTTACAGGCAGTTTTTATGCCGCAATTGTTGCATTTGGGGTTACGGGCAATGCAGGTATAGCGGCCATGCAGTATAAGCCAATGGTGTGCTTTGTGCACATATGCAGCCGGAATATTTTTAATAAGCTGTTTTTCAGCTGCTAAGGGTGTTGTGGCATTGGTGGTAAGTCCAATACGGGCACTAACCCTAAAGACGTGTGTATCAACAGCCATATTGGGTTGTTGATCAATAACACTTGTAATTACATTGGCTGTTTTACGGCCCACCCCCGGTAGTTGTACCAGTTCATCCACCGTCATAGGTACTGTGGCATTAAATTTTTGCAGCAGCATATTGGCCATGCCAATAAGATGTTTGGTTTTATTGTTTGGGTATGATATGCTTTTAATTAATGGAAACAGTTCCTCAAAGCTGGCCTTGCTCATGCTGGCAGCGTCAGGGTATTTTTCGAAGATGAAAGGTGTGGTAAGGTTAACCCTTTTATCAGTGCATTGGGCAGAAAGTATTACTGCCACCAGCAGCTGAAATGGATTGTCGTAAAACAATTCGGTTTCAGCATTGGGGGCATGCTGCAAAAAATAATCTATAATAAATTGGTACCGTTCTTTCTTGGTCATAAAAAAAATCCCCCGGTGTTACCAGGGGATGTAATTTACATTAAAACAACCGTTTTATACTGTAGCAGATACTTCGCTGAGGGCTTTTTCTGCGTAGTTTAAAATGTTGTCGATAGTTTTGCGGCCGGGTGATAGTTTTATTACCGACAGCTCTTTTTGCGAAGCAGTCAGTGTTTCAAATTTTTCACGCAAGCTCCAGTCTGTTTCCAGTGCTGCTTTAATAGCAGCTGTCTGGGCTGGGGAAGTTTCATTGTATAAGTACAATAATAAATCTTCCGGTGTAAAGTTGTGCATAAACAATAAGTAACTTGAAGTTAAAGAATTAAATATCCATTATCCGTATGTATAAACGGTATTAAAGCATGGATATTGTATCTTTTTGTCGAAATTATTTGCTTTCGGGCAGGGCCTTAATAATAAAAAGATCTTCGTTATCTTTTTTCATTAAATAATTCTCTCTTGCATATTTTTCAATGGTTTCAGGGTTTGTTTTCAATAAATCAAGGTCTTTCCGGGTATCGTCAATTTGCTTATTAAGGTGTTGTTCTGTTTGCTGCAGTTTATTTAGTGTTTCCACCCTTTTAAAACTTGATGGTATATCGTTTTCCGCAAAGAAAATAACCCAAACAAAAAATGCAGCGCCTGCCAGCAGGTACTTGCTAATAACCCATGCCGGCAACCAGCCGAAGCCTATTTTATTAAAGGCTTTAATAAAAGGTTGCGTATTGACTGAATTTTGCATTAACCAATAAGTGTTTATCAAAAATACGGCTAATTAATATTTAATGCTTCATTTTAAATTAACTGTAATAACAAATTTGTACCATAACCTACTCTTTCAAAATTTGATAAGATTAGCCGGAGCCAAAGATATTTAGATATGTAAGTCGTGTATTTTGGCAGTACTGTCAAAAATAGTGTCGGGCTTTTAATAATTTTGGCTGCAATTGACTACCTGTTTTTTAATTTTTAAAATATATTAAAAGTTAAAAAAATAAAAATTCTTGCAATCGGTTTAAATTATTGATTTTCAAACTTTTGCGTTGCTTTTAGTTGAGATAAACCTGCTGAGGTTAAATTTTTTTCTTTAAAAAAGATTTAAAAAACTTGCCAGTTAGTATTTTCCGCATTATCTTCGTTTCGGTTTTTCATAGGATATTGGATTTTAAAGCGGGACTAGATTTCTATCTTGGTCCCTTTTTTATTTTTATACCTGCCTGTAAACATGCTTTTTCAGGATGTTTTAAAATAGGCTCTTGTTAGCTTTACTTAAGTGAAATAATTCCGTCAACACTTACAGTAAGTTTATTTTCTGCTTGTAAATATTGCAGTACTTTCAAAAGCTTTTCCTTTTTTATAGTTTTTAAATGCAATTGCATGTCTTTTAAAGGCAAAGGGTTATTGCCAGCGGCAGCAAAAATTTTACCTGCAATTATTTTAAATTCCTCGCTGGAAATATCATTGTCATTTTTGTTGAAGCAATTATCGCAAATATTGCAAGGTTTATTTAATGGTGCGTTAAAATAGGTGGCAATAACCATGCTTCTGCAGGTTGCCTTTTCATTTACAAATTGAATTATTGCCGCCACCCGTTTTTCAAAATGCGCTCTTCTTGTATTGTAATTGGTAAGATTAATACGGTAGCTGTCGTTATACATGCGGTTTTGCAAAAGGGTAATCTGGGGTTTTTCCTTTTGTGGTGAGTAGCTTAGTATACCATATTCTGTTAGTTTTAAAAGGTTATAATGCACGGCATTTATTTCTGTATGTAAAAATTTTGCCAGCTGCGTTTCGTAAATCGTAACCGGGTAATCGAATATGCCGCTGTACGAACGCAATAGTCCTTTAATTAATTCTTCAAGTTCAGGATGCTGCCGCTCAAACTCCACTAAGTCGTTTCGGTTTACATTAATAAAAGCAGTAGCAGGTTTAAATACAGCGTCAGAAAAACTAAGAATGCCTTCCTGCTCTAATGCTTTAATGGCATAAGTAGCAGTAAGGATATTGAGTTTAAAATAATTTGAAAATGCAGCTATATCAAAATCAAAGCTTATTCCCTCGCCGCTGCCAGCAGCTATTTGCAAATGATTCATCAAAGCCGTGTAAACGTTTTTAATCGTTGCTTCATCTGGAAAACGGATGCTGCCTTGCTGGTGCAAATCTTCCAGCTCTTTATTGCTGTACAACAACACTGCGTAAGCCCTTTTGCCGTCCCGGCCGGCACGGCCGGCTTCCTGATAATAATTTTCTAAACAGTCAGGTACATCATAATGTACTACCACCCTCACATCTGGTTTATCTATACCCATACCAAAGGCATTGGTGCAAACAATTGCTCTTGTTTTATTTTGTATCCAGCTTTCTTGTTTAGTATTTCGGTCGTTATGGTTTAGCCCTGCATGGTAATAATCAGCATTTATCTTGTTCATGCGCAGCAAATCGGCAACATCTTTTGTTTGCTTGCGGCTTTTGCAATACACAATGGCAGTGCCGGGTACATTTTGTAAAATTTCCAGTAATTTATTTTGCTTTGATGGGGCATTAAAAACACTGTATGATAAATTGGCTCTTTCGAATGATTGCTGAAAGCGCTCCTCGTTTTTTTGAAACTGCAGCTTTTCACAAATGTCATCCTGCACTTTTTTTGTGGCAGATGCTGTGAGTGCTACAACAGGAACACAAGGCAACTGTTCTCTTATATTGGCAATACGTAAATAAGGGGGCCTGAAATCGTACCCCCATTGCGAAATGCAGTGGGCTTCATCAACAGCAATTAAATTAATGGTAAGTGCCGGGAGGTATTCTAAAAATAATTTTGTTTCTAACCGTTCGGGAGATACATACAAAAATTTAAAATTACCATGTACAGCATTTTGCAATGTTTTTTTTACTTCTAAAAAACTCATACCGCTGTAAATGGACAGCGCCGGAATATCCCTTCGTTTTAATTGTTCCACCTGATCTTTAATCAAAGCAATTAATGGGCTTATCACTAAGCATAAACCATCTTTCGCCATTGCAGGCACCTGAAAGCAGATGGACTTACCACCGCCAGTGGGCAGTAATGCTAAAGCATCTTTGCCTTCCAGCACCGCAGTAATTATATCTTCCTGTAGTGGCCGAAAAGCATCATACCCCCAATATTCTTTTAAAATCTGGTGAATGTTCAAGAAAAAATTTTGCAATGAAATTAAAGCACTTTCCTGTAATTAAGGCGGATGGAATTTATTGCCAGCACCACATCACTAAAACCCATTGCCAAAGCGGCAATGCCGGGTTGTAAAAAGCCCATTGCTGCAATGGGTATAGCCACCACATTGTAAATAAATGCCCAAAATAAATTACCCTTAATAGTGTTAAAAGTATGTTTGCCCAGTCCTAAAGCCAATGGTAAATTTTGTATTCCTTTATTCATAAGTACCACCTGTGCGGTTTGCATTGCCAGTTGAGATGCATCTGACAGCGAAATGCCAATAGTGGCTTTTGCAAGTGCAGGTGCATCGTTAATACCATCACCAATCATAGCAACCGGGGTCGTTTTATTTAATGCTTCAATAATTACTAATTTTTCTTCGGGTGTTTTTTGTGCATACACTTCATCAATGCCAAGTACATCAGCCACTTTTTTGCAGCGTTCAATACTGTCGCCGCTTAATAAAATGGTTTTAATATTTTTTGAGTGGAGATAACTTATTACGGTTGCTGCTTCCTCCCGTATCTCATCGTCCATATCAAACCAGCCAATTATTGTATTGTTTTTTTTGAGGTAAGCTGTGTGGTAGTTGCCAGTTATCAGTTGTTCGTTGTCAGTTCCCAAAAAGTAAGTGTCTCCTTCTGTGGTTTCAGCTTTAATACCGGCTCCTTTTATTTCTTCTGCTTTTTTAAAATGTAAAGGGTTGTTTATTTTCCACTGTGCAGTTATTGCTTTTGCTATGGGATGATTAGAAAATTTTTCCAGCGAAAAAACAATACGTTTAAAATCTGTTGCTGTTATTTCATCAGTATGTTTAAATGCATTTATAGAAAGATTTCCTTTTGTAAGTGTACCGGTTTTATCAAACACTACTGTTTTAATATTCTTAAACAGTTCCAGGCTTTTTGCATTGCGGAAGAGAATACCATTTTTGGTGGCCCTGCCCAAACCCACTGCAATGGCGGCAGGTGTTGCCAAACCCATTGCACAAGGGCAGCTTATAACCAGTACTGCTATACTTCGCATTAAAGAGTTGGTAACAGAAATATTAAAGGCAAAATAATTAAATAAAAAAGTAAGCACTGCAATTGCCAGCACTGCAGGCACAAATATGGCACTGATTTTATCAGCCAGTTGTTGTACGGGGGGCTTTTCTCCCTGTGCCTGCTTTACTAAATTTAAAATATTACTCAGCACTGTATCTTTCCCCACGGCTGTAACCTGTGCTTTTACGCTGCCATCAATAACAAGGCTGCCGCCAATGAGTAAATCTTTCTTTTGTTTTTTTACAGGGTTGCTTTCGCCGGTAAGCAATGCTTCGCTTACGTGTGCATCGCCCCATAAAATTTTACAATCTGCCGGTATTTGTTCACCGGTTTTTATCAGTACTAAATCACCCACACGCAATTGTGTATTCTCTACCGGAAAAATCTGTTCGTTATGTTCATCATCAAACGCAATCATATTAGCCATTACTTTTTGTTTGCCGGCTAGGTTGTTTAATGCCTTTTGTGTAGTGGAAACAGATTTATGCTCTATCCATTCACCCAAAAAAACAAGTGTTATAATGGTTGCTGTGGTTTCGTAAAAAATATAATCCATGCCCATATTGTTTACAGTGCCAATAAAACTGTAAACAAAAGCAGCAAGCGCACCAATGGCAATAAGCACATTCATATTAGGTATGCCACGGCGTAAACTTTTAAAGGCACTTACACCAAAATAGCCCATACCCACAATAAATACAGGTAAGCAAATTATAAGTTGTATCCAGGGGTTCATTAAAAAATGAAAATGCCAGGGCAGCATGTGCATCATTAACACCAGTGTAAAAGGCAGGCAGAAGAGAAAGCGTTGTAAGTGATTGGTGAAAAGCTTATTTGGTGATTTAGGGTTTGCGATTTGTTGTTGATTGGCTATGTGGTAGCCTAAATCTTCAATGCCTTTGGCTATACCTTCTTTTGATTTATTATTATCAATGCCAAAACTCACATCGCCACCAATAAAGTTCACTTTTACATCTTGTAAACCTTCTTTTTGTAAAAATTTTGTAATGCTGAGTGCACAATTGGTGCAGTCCATGCCTTCCACTTTCCATTCAACCTTTTCCATACTGCAAAATTATTATTACTCTGTTATGCTCTATTACTAATGAAGGAAAATATATTTGCAACATGGATTTAAATTTTAGCCTTACCGACATTAATACTACAGCCGCACAGCTGCTTAACGTTGCCGGTAATTATAAGGTACTTGCTTTTTATGGTGAAATGGGTGCAGGAAAAACCACTTTTATTCATGCCTTGTGTGAGGCAATTGGGGTAAAAAGTACCATATCCAGCCCTACATTTTCAATTATTAACCAATACGCAACGGTAGATAATAAAACCGTTTACCACATGGATTTATACCGCCTTAAAGATGAGCAGGAAGCACTGAATGCGGGTGTGGAAGATTGTTTGTTTTCTGGCAATACATGCTTGGTAGAATGGCCGGAAAAAGCCCCCGGCATTTTTCCTGATGATACCCTGTATATTACAATTGCTGCAGTTGGTGCAAATACAAGAAAAGTCAGTTTTAATTTGTAATTTGGTTAAACTATTCCTGTTATTAATTATTCATTCTTAATTTTTCATTTACAGTGGCCACATCTAAACCATTTGTCTCCCCATCTTTTACATACGAAACACTGGAAGAAACCCTTGATGTAAAACCAAAGGGAGCAGAGCTTTTTATTGGTATTCCTAAAGAAAACTCCTTTAGTGAAAACCGTATTGCATTAACACCGGAGGCAGTAGCAGTGCTGGTGGCAAATGGCCACCGGGTTATAATGGAAACCAAAGCAGGAGAGGGCAGCAGTTATACTGATAAAGATTACAGCGAAGCCGGTGCAAAAATTGCCTACGATAAAAAAGAAGTATATGAAGCAGATATTTTAGTGAAGAGTGCGCCGGTAAGTGAAGCAGAATGTGAGTTGCTGAAATACGGGCATTACATAATTTCTCCCATACACTTAGCTGTAATGAAAAGTGAGATACTGGAAAAGATGATGGAGAAAAAGATTACCGCACTTAGTTTTGAAAACCTGAAAGATGAAACGGGGCATAACCCAATTGTACGCAGTATGAGTGAAATTGCAGGCAGTGCCGTAATGCTTATTGCAGGACAGTATTTAAGCAATGCCAACGATGGTAAAGGAGTGCTGGTGGGTGGTATTAGCGGCATACCGCCAACAAAAGTTATTATTATTGGTGCAGGCATTGTAGGCGAATATGCAGCCCGTACTGCTTTAGCAATGGGTGCCAGCGTAAAAGTTTTTGATAATGATATTTACCGCTTAAAGCGGATGCAGAATAATATTGGCGTACGCATGTGGACGAGTGTGATTGAACCCAAAATATTAGGTAAGCAATTAAAAACCTGCGATGTGGCTGTGGGTGCTTTGCGTGGCAACGGTGGCCGCACACCATTGGTGGTAAGCGAAGAAATGGTAAGCCAGATGCGGCCTGGTACTGTTATTGTTGATGTGAGTATTGACCGTGGCGGCTGTTTTGAAACCAGCGAAGTAACAACCCACGAAAAACCGGTTTTTAAAAAATACGATGTAATACATTATTGTGTGCCCAATATACCCAGTGGTTTTGCCCGTACTGCCAGCCAGGCAATTAGCAACGTATTAATGCCACTGCTGTTAGAAACTGCAGCAGAAGGCGGCGTGGAAAAACTGATTTGGTACAAACTGAATATACGCAGCGGTATTTATTTATTTAAAGGCAGCCTTACTAATTTTTATTTAAGCGAACGCTTTGAGTTAAAGTACACCGATTTGAATTTGCTGATTGCAAGCAGGAGGTAAAAAATATAAATTGTAATTTTAGTTTCTAAATGTTTTTTATGAGCACCATACCAAAAGGGAATAAGCAATACACATTTGCAGAGTATATGGCAATGGAAGAAAGCAGTTTGGAACGGAATGATTTTTATTATGGGGAGATATTTGCCATGGCGGGTGCTACTGCAAATCATCATCAACTTGCTCAAAACGTTAATGTGGCTTTAATAAACAGATTTAAAGCAGATGGTTGTTTTGTAAGTTTAGAAGGTGTACGGCTTGAGCTGGTTGAAGAAAATTTTTATCTGTATCCAGATGTTTTTTTAACCTGTGATGAAAGGGATAAAAAGAACAACATTTTTAAAAATTATCCTTCCATAATATTTGAAGTATTATCTGATTCCACTGCTTTGTATGATAAAGAAGTAAAGCTTAAATACTATAAAAAAATTGAAACACTCAACTACTATGTTTTAGTTGCACAAAAAGAAATAATGGTGGAAGTGTACAGCCGAATTAACGATAGCCAAATATGGCAATACCAAACTTTTGAAAACCTTGACGAAACGATTTCATTTGACAGGCTGGGATTTACGTTGCCGGTGGCTGTTATTTATGAGGGTATAGGGTTTGATGCTGTAAGTGCAGTTGTTTTGTAAATGGTTTTACATACAATGTTCTTTCTGTTTACTTATACTCCCCAATCCCAATCACCTCTTCACAAAAATCATACTCCTGTTTATCATTACTGCTCACAATAATTAGTTTGCCGTAAGTGTGGTTATTGATTAATTGATGGTATAAAGCAATGCCATCTGCATCTAAATTAGTGGTGGGTTCATCTAACAATAAAATGGGAGTATTACTAAAAAATGCCTGCGCCAGTTTTAGCCGCTGCTTCATACCACTGCTGTAATAGCGTATTTGTTTATTGGCAGCATTTTGCAGGCTCACCGTTTTTAATATTTCGGCAATGGGGGCTGTTAATGCTTTAAAGCCATTGTGAAATTGCAGCATTTCTGTAGCGGTCATTTCTTCTATTAACTCTAAATAAGGCGCAGCAATACTTACAAGCTTATACAGCTCTTCATTATTCACTTTTCCCTGTTGGGTATTTGTTATCTCAACTGTTCCTTCATTGTGCATTAATGCACCAGAAATAACCTGCAGCAATGTTGATTTGCCAGAACCATTAGCGCCGGTAATGGCATAGCTTTTACCACTATTAAAAGTATAATTGAAGCGCCGGAAAATCCACTCCCGGTTATAACGTTTGCCTACGTTCAAAAGCCTCACCCCAACCCCTCTCTCAAGGAGAGGAAACTCGATTTGGGAGCTCAATTCTTGTTTGCTCATTTATGCTTGCAGTATTATTTTACGCTTTGATAAAAGTTCAATAATGGTATGCAGTACAAAAGTGATTGCTTTTCTTTTTTATCAAAAAACAAAAACAACAAACAACTGTTGCAACGATGCTTAATGATATTACTAATATTGACTAAAAAAAATCTTTCTGTCTGTTATTAGATTTCTATTTTTTTGGAATACAAAACAAAATCAGGTGTCGCTAAAACCTTCGACAGTTACTCCTTTATGGGGCGGAGGGGGTTACTCATCCTCTCCACTGCCCTTAGTAAAACGCTTTATAATACCTCGGCCACTATCACGGATAAAAGTTACAATTTCATCCCTTTCATCGGTTGCTGCAAATTCTTCTTCAATATAACTTAACGCTTGTGATGTATTCAAGCCCTTGTTGTATATAATGCGATAAATATCCAGTATTTGGTTAATTCGGTCAATAGAAAAGCCACGGCGTTTTAAACCCACCGAGTTAATGCCGGCATAACTTAATGGTGTACGACCGGCTTTAATAAATGGCGGCACATCTTTACTTACTAAACTGCCCCCGGCTACAAATGCATGCTGCCCAATTTGTACAAACTGGTGTACTGCACACATGCCCGCCAATATTGCATTGTCTCCCATGCTTACATGGCCTGCCATTTGTGTATTGTTACTCATAATGCAGTTGTCACCAACAGTACAGTCGTGTGCAATATGACTATACGCCATAATAAGACAGTTGCTGCCCACCTTTGTTGCCCATTTATCTTTACTGCCACGGTTAATGGTTACAAATTCACGTATCGTCGTGTTGTCGCCAATTTCAACGGTGGTTTGTTCGCCTTCAAACTTTAAATCCTGTGGTATGGCAGATATAACAGCACCGGGAAAAATACGGCAGTTTTTTCCAATACGGGCACCATCCATAATGGTAACATTACTGCCTATCCATGTGCCATCGCCAATTTCTACATTTTGATGTATAACGCTAAACGGGTCTATCTTAACGTTAGTGGCAATTTTTGCATTGGGGTGTATGTATGTGTGTGGGTGAATCATTTAATCAGTTTATGGCTTGTTGTTTTGGGTTTGTGGTTTTTTAAAGCATTTAAAATGTTTGTGGCTGCACAATAGCAAACCACCAACCACTAACTTCTTTTTACTAACTGTGCTGTTAAATCTGCTTCTGTACAAAGTTTATTGCCTACATACACACTGCCACGCATTACGCAAATACCCCGGCGTATGGGTTCTGTCAATTCCATTTTAAGCAACATCGTATCTCCTGGGCCAACTTTTTGTTTAAACTTACAGTTTTCTATTTTTAAAAAATAAGTATCGTACTGTCCTTCGGGCATGGCATTTATACAAAGTATGCCACCTGTTTGCGCCAAAGCTTCAATTTGTAAAACACCGGGCATTACAGGGTTGCCGGGAAAGTGACCTAAAAAGAAGTGCTCGTTAAAAGTTACATTTTTTACGCCCACAATAAGCTTATCTGTTAACTCAATAATTTTATCTACAAATAAAAACGGGTAGCGGTGCGGCAGCGTTTTTTCAATTTGCTGCAGTGTGTAAATTGGTGCCTGGTTTGGGTTGTAAACAGGAATGTCCTTTGTATGCTTGTTCTTTTTTATGTACTGCTTTATTTTTTTTGCAAAGTCAACATTACTGCTGTGCCCGGGGCGGTTGGCAATAATGTGTGCCTTAATTGGGTAACCTATCAAGGCAAGGTCGCCCACAACATCCAGCAGTTTATGTCTTGCAGGCTCGTTAGGAAAACGTAATTCCAGATTATTTAAATACCCTTCGCTTTTTACTTCAATCTTTTCTCTTTTAAAGGCTTTGGCAAGCCGGTTCATTTCTTCATCGGTAACAGGTTTATCAACCACCACAATGGCATTATTGATATCGCCGCCTTTAACCAGATTGTGTTCCAGCAGCATTTCCAGTTCATGCAAAAAACAAAAAGTGCGGCAGGGTGCAATTTCAGTTTTAAAATCTTTAATTGATTTTATACTGGCATGCTGGGTGCCTAAAACCGGACTGTTAAAATCAATTAGAGTGGTAATGTGGTATTGTGTGGCGGGCAAGGCTGTAAGCTCCACACGTTTTACATCATCAAAGTGAGAAATATTTGTGTCGATGGTATACCAGACTTTTGCAGCGTCCTGTTCCAGCACTCCGGCTTCTTCAATAATTTCCACAAAAGGTTCGCTGCTGCCATCAATTATTGGTATTTCAGGGCCGTTAATTTCAATCAGGCAATTATCTACACCCATACCCACCAACGCTGCCAAAATATGCTCAACAGTACTTACACGAACTTCTCCCTGCTCTAATGTGGTGCCACGTGAGGTATCGGTAACCAAATCGCAATCGGCTTTAATTACGGGCATGCCTGGTAAATCAATACGCTGAAACTGAAAACCAAAACCGGGGTTAGCAGGCCTCAGGGTCATATCTACATTTATACCGGTATGCAAACCGGTGCCAGAAATGCTTACCGCCGCTGCCAGTGTATGTTGCTTATCAGGGTTAAAATTACTATCCATTCAATATTTAAGTTTGGTGGCAAAGATAATTTTATTTTTTGGTTACAAGCGGTATATCCCTGATGGGGCAGAGGTGGCGACGCTCTATCCCTATTTGTTTTCGGGACTCCGTTCAACAATAGCTCTTTTTTCATCTTTATTTGTATTAAATGCAATCCTCAATCAGCAGCAGACAATGTATGAGAATTAAACCTTTTGACTTTACATTGAAAATTTCTAATAACCAGTCCTGCATTGTAACATATTTGCAAAGCATAAAAGCCTGACGTTGTTAAATAATAACATTTGCCTACACAGGAATCAACTCGGTATGAATAATTATTGAAAGGCTTTACAATAAAATAGAGATTTAAAGAAGTTTACGAATAGATAAAAGCAAAATAAAAGTAGGGAACTCAGTATCAATTCTTCAAGTTTTCAAATTTGAATTTTTGAGAAAACCTAAAAATAGCCTTATTACCACTTTAGGGTATTGCTAGCTTTAAATTATAAAAATAACTTACGCTTTTATAACATTACTCAAAGAGAATCTAAATATGAAACAAGTAAGAATTCACAGCCCTCCAAACTGCTATAAACTTAACAAAAGGTAAAATATTACTATTTTGTTATTAATAAATATTCCTAACTTTAAAATGAAAATTATGAAACTAGTCACAAAAATTTCTATTACTTTTCTATCAACTTTCCTTTTTCTTGGTTGTCAAAAAGAGTTAGTAGAAGAACCTGATGTTAGTGCCAAAAAAACGCTTCAAATACCAACTAATTTTTTTAAAGAATTACCAGTCCCAGGCGTTGAAGCGCAAAGGATAAATAATACTATCGCTAATACTCCTACTTCGGTTGCTGCTAATCCCGGAGATTCTATTGAACCAAATAATGGCGATGTGGGTATTATCTTAGGCAATCAATTGCCCAATCCATACACTATTAAAAATATGCGTAAAGCGTATTTTGAACTGTATGGAACTTGGCCTACAATTTCTGCAAATTATATGTACGTTAGGTTTAAACCAGCAAACGTAGATGAACTGGAAGCCTTAGAAGACAACCAAGAAGTTGAGTTACAAGATTTCCCAATGGATTATGAAGTAGTACAAGATGGAGATTATTATCAAGATCCATCTTTAGGAATAGAAGATATTGGATGGCTATATTCTACAGTCGATATTAATTATGTACCCCCTTCAGGGATAGTGTATGAAATATTATCTCCATTATATATTCCCAACGACAACCTTTTGTGGGAGCAAATGGCAGAAAGCCTTGCCGCAGGTGCAACTTATAGTGCAACTATTCAAAACGGAAATAGAGTAGTAACTCGTACAGACATTACAGGCGAACCTTCTCTATATCCTCCACCATGTGATGACCCTAATGACCCTAATTGTGGTGGCGGGGGCGGAGGTGGTGGCGGAGGCGGAGGGGGTGGTGGAAACCCTCCACCTGTCGGAATTTTTGTTCAGGATATACGAAACTGTACGGTTGCTTCTACTAATGTACCTGTACGGCAAGCCAGAATTGTGTGCAAGCGATGGTTTAAAATTTGGAGAGGTTATACTGATGATAATGGAAGATTTAATTGTACAAAGAGGTTTAGAAATAATGTAAAAGTTATTTTAAAAACAAAAAATAGCTTTGCTAAAATTGGTAAAGTTAGAGGGATAAGATTATGGCAATTGTTTTTTCCAGTTAAAAAAAGACTGGGTATTTACAATGGTAATGATTTAGCTGCATTATATTATGTTTTTCAAAAACCTGCAAATGCTGGTGCTGGCAGTACAGAATTACCGTATTGGGCAGCAACTACAGCATTAAATAGTGTTGTCGAATTCAGGCAATATTCGGCTGGATTCAATTTGCCAAATCCGCCGGATAATTTAAAAATATTTGTAACAAATTGGGGCTTCACAAGAGGTACTGGCTCAACAGTTATGTTTAATAAGTGCCACAATAACGCTGTACCTGCTACTTGGGTTGGCTTTTTCTTAGCTAAAAGTAATTATATAACCGCTGGTATTACTGCGTTAGCCACCATTTTAAAAAATAGAGTGGATATGACGATTAGCTATTTGCCAGCTAATGCAGACTATAATTGTTGGCTTACATCAGCAAGGTTTAAATCAATAGTTTATCACGAGTTAGGCCATGCACAACATTATAATCAAGTAGGCTGTGATTTTTGGACGAGTTATCGTGGGGCAGTAATTAATGAACTTTCAAAATTAGACCAAACTCAGTTTCATCCCTACGGCACCGGTAATGATGCGGCAAATGCACCCATAATTGCTACAGGCGAAATGTGGGGTAGCCATTGTGAATATATTTATAGTGACAGGCATTATGGAAATGGTGGCACAGCGGCTGCCGTATTTACAGCGCCAATGCAGGGGTTTGCCTATTCTAATACTTCAATTGCAGGGTTAACCCCTTATTTAGCTGCTATCGAAAGTCATAGTCCAAATTCAACAAATGATATTTGGCCCTGGATACCGCAAGGGCTGCCTTATGATTTGTTTGATGCCGTAGGTGAGTCCAGCCCTGTTATTGATAATGTCCTAGGTTATTCATATCAACAATCATTTAATGCTTTACAAACTGATGTAAGAAGTATTCCTGCATTTAGTAATAGGCTTTTGCAACAAAACGGAAATAGTCAACAAGCAGACGTAAACAATTTATTTTTTAGATATGGTTATTAATCATTTAAAATCAGGGTTGCTGATTACAGCAACCCTGATTATTACAGCTTTTAGTTGTAATAAAGACAAAGCTACAAATCCATGTGTCGTTAACGCTTATAGTTTTGCAGTCACCTCTGAATGGATACAACAAAGAGAAGTATATAGTATTGGCGATACAATTTTTTTAAATTCTACCTTTCAAAAAAATTTACTTGACTTGGTAGGAAATTACAACGTTGATTATTCTAATGCAAAAAGTATAGGAGGAAACGTTACTTTTTATGAGCTAGATTCAGTGCAACATCGAGTTCTCGGTGCAGTGTCTAAATTTGTCTTTTCACAAATAACAGGGAGTAATGAAAGCAATTCACAACTACCAAACGAAATAAAAAATATTTTTTATCATGAGTCCAGTAGTGCATATACCTATAAAATTGGAGTAATTCCAAAATCAAAAGGGTTATTTGCTTTTTTTATTTCAAATTTAAATAGTCAAGGTATTTTAGGAAAAAATTGTACAAATGCATCATTCGTAAACGCCCTATCAAATACAAATAAAAATATTAATTTATTTCAGTATGCTATGAATAGACCGCCTGCAAGTCAATTTGAAATTGATAGGATTTATTGCTTTAGAGTACAGTAAAATGAGTCGATTTAAATATAATATTAATTTAAAAAAGGTATTGCTGATTACAGTAATACCTTTACTTTTTGCATCTACTTGTAAAAAAGATGGTATAAATCCTTGTGTAAATACAGCCTACAGTTTTGCAGTAACTGTTCACAATGGAACTCTCAAATCGAAATATTTAATATTAGAGCTATAATTTTTTAAATTCTACTTTTCAAAAAAATTAATTGATTTAGTTACCCTCTGCATTGGCCTCACTAAAACTGAAATTGAAAACTGCCGAATATGCCAAA
>JAGVCC010000253.1 GCA_020059395.1 Chitinophagales bacterium
ACCGTGTACACCAGTGCCCCTTGCATGCACCACTCTTTCGGGAATACGTTCCCGGTCAAAATGTGCCAGTTTTTCTCTCATGATAAAATCTTCCAGCAATGTACCTCCTCTTATATGCGACTTTAGGGAGTTGTGGTCATCGTTTATTTTAACGCCATGTTTTGTGGTTAAATGCTGGCCTGTTGCATCAGCAACATGCATATCGAGCTGCTTAATTTTTTTGCTTTTCATTGTTTTTAATTTTAAGCATAGCAGGCATTGTTGTGCATTTACAAATACACAACAATGCAGTACCGCCGTAATAAAATAATGTTGTAGAAAGCCGTTTATTTATTTGCCTTTGGCTTTTTTATAAAGCGGCCGTATTCAGATTGGTATCAGCAATTTTTGTAAGTGTACTGTCGCAGTTTTTTTCTTCTTTAAGTGTTTGCAAAAGAAGTTTCAGGCATTTATCTTGTTTAAGCACTTTGGCAAAGGCTGCCAATGTGCCGTAAGAAGCTATTTCATAGTGTTCTGATTTTTGTGCAGCCGCAATAATGCCTGCATCTCTAACGGAGCCTGGTTGGCATTCTTCTATTATGCCTTTTCCTTCATCCATTAAGCCTTGCATAGCATCGCATTTTTTTGCCTGAGGTTTTTTACCAAGTGCTGCAAAACATGCTTCCAGCCTTTGAATGTGATTTTTTGTTTCAGCAGCATGATTGCTTACTGCCTTTTTTAGTTTAGGGTCGGTAGCATTTTTAAGCATTTTGGGAAGGGCTTTTGTATACAACGCTTTTTCGGCCCAATACAAATCCTTTAAGCCATCTTCAAATAACGCAGCTAAATCTTTTGCTGCATCTTTTTTAGGTGCAATTTTGTCTGCAGGTTTTTTTACAATCGTTTTTTTTGTTGCCATGTTTTCTTTTTTTTTTAGTTAGTAAATCAGAGTTTTTTTTACTTCCTAGGGCAGTATCTCATTCGTTTTATACGGCTATTGTAATTGTATTGTAAAGTTATATATCAAAACTATTGCAGGGTTAAATTGGGGCCGGTTTGCAAAAATTTAGGACAATCGATTGCGCAAATCGATTCACTTTTACGGGAGTAACATAAATATTATTTTATTAGCCTTTTGCTTCGTGTATACCTTTTGTATAGCATCATTAAATTGCTAATACTCTAAATAGAAAAAGGCTTCCACAAGGAAGCCTTTTTCTATATTGGTTCATCATACTTAAAATCTGATGTTAACCCCCGCCATAAAATTGAACGGCGCCATAGGAAAATAAAAGTTTTCAGTAGTTACTACACCGCCATAAATATAACTGAAGCTGTAACCGTTTGGCGCATACAGTTTACTAAAGATGTTGTTTAGCTGCAGTATAAAATCTGTTTGTTTTAATGTGTTGCCTTTTACTGTATAACTCAACCGTACATCTTGTGTGTAAAACGAATTAAGGCTGCGGCTTTTTTGTGCGGTATTATCTAAATACTGGCGGCTTACATATTTGCTTAGTAAATTTATTTCTGCATTTTTTACAGGTATAATATTTATACTGCCTGCAATAATGGTATTGGGTGAAAATGAAATATCAGTTTTAGCATAAAACCGTGTCTGCTGCCCGCCATTATCATAATCATCTAAAAACTCTGTAAACCTTTTTATTTTATTACTGCTGAAGGCTGCATTAGCAGTAACGTTTATCCATTTTGTAAAAACATAACCACCCTGCAGCTCCACACCGGTACGGTAACTGTTGGGTATATTGGTACGGGTATAAGCACCCACATCATTTACTTTACCGGTTAATACTAACTGGTCTTTGTATTTCATGTAATAAACAGTGGCAGCAAAATTGTAGTTGGTTTTTTTGTGTTCAATACCTGCTTCAAAATCATGCAGTATTTCTGCTTTGGGTTTTTGAGCGGCACCTGCTTCAAAATCATCACGGTTAGGTTCTTTTTGCGCCAGTGCGTAAGAGGCATAAGCCTTCCAGCTATTTTTTATATAACTGATACCGGCTTTAGGATTTATAAAATTATAATTACTCTTTACCGTTAGCGTGGGGTTATCTCTAAAGCCACCAATATTGTAAGCAATATTGCGGTATTGCACATCTACAAAACCGTATAAATTTTTACTTAATTGCTGTGTTAGTTTGGTATACATAGAAAAATCTTTTTTCACCGCATCTAAATCATACCATTTGTGGTTGGCAGGCACTGCAGCTTGCACAGCAGACCATTTAACTATGCCGTAATGGTTACCGTCATATTGATTCCATCCGCCGCCAATGGTTAACTCAGTTTTGTATTTGTTGTATTGGGCAGAAAAGGTGGTACCGTAAAAATAATTATCTAACCATAGCTGGCGGACGATGTCTGTACTTGTAATGGTGGTGCTGCCGTTTACATAATCTGGTAAGCCTATTGAAGATAAGCTCCGGTCCGCTTTGTATTGCTCATAATAACCCTTGCCTCTGGTTAAAAACACCGCCACATTACTTTTCCAGTACGCATTAAATTTATGATTGTAAAAAAGCTGGTAATGTGTTTGCGTATAATTATCAGTTTCGTTATCATAAGGCTCACCAGCTTTTTCTGTGCCTGATGGATTAAAGGTGCGGTTATTGCTTAAATTATTTTCAGGTACGCCATTCCATGCCTGATAAGTTTTTTCTTTACCACTAAAAACATTCAGGCGCAGCGATTTTTTTTCATCAGTGTAAGCTGTACTTATGTAAAACGATTGCAGGTTACTGCTGGCACGGTCAATATATCCATTGCTGCTGATGCGGCTAAGGCGGCCATCAACAGTAAAATGTTTGCCCAAAATACCACTGCCAAACTGCAGGGTATTTTTAAAAGTATTGTAACTGCCAACTGTGTTATTAAGTGCTGCATAAAAATCTTTATTCAGTTCGTTGGTGCTTAAATTAATGGTGGCACCAAAAGCACCGGCACCATTGCTGCTGGTACCCACGCCCCGCTGCACCTGTATGCTGTTAACGCTGCTTGCAAAATCCGGCAGGTCCACAAAAAAAGTGCCCTGGCTTTCTGCATCATTATACGGTATGCCATTTAGGGTAACATTTGTGCGGCTGGCATCGTTACCACGTATGCGTATGCCGGTATAGCCCACGCCTGCACCAGCATCAGAATTTATAACAACGCCGGGTGTTTGGTTCAGTAAAAAAGGCAAATCCTGCCCAAGGTTAATTTTTTCAATGTCTTTTTTAGTAAGATTGGTTTTGGTAAATGGCGCTTTTTCACCTGCTCTTACTGCATTTACTTCAACGGGTTGTAAAAATGCAGTGTCATTAAATTTTTTTGTTGTTTGGCCAATGGCCGCAAATACACCTGCACACAAAGCGGCGCTTAATAATAGTTTCATTTTCAATAAAATTTGTGCTGAATAACCAGAATGGTCATTATAAAAAATCTGACG
>JAGVCC010000442.1 GCA_020059395.1 Chitinophagales bacterium
CGATACGTTGTTTTTAAACAGCCTGGGGTTAGTTACCAGTATTGCACTTCAATCAAATCCTTATTATTCACCTGCAATTACATACTATGAATATAATGAAGCCAGATATCTCATTAATCAAAAAAGAAAATATCGTAGTGGTACATTACTCTGGGAAATCAAATATTATTATGCTAACAACCGGCTTGATAGCGCCGTTTCGTTTAATTCAAATGGCACAAGGAATTCGGTATTAATTTATTCAAATTATGATTTAACTAAAAAGCATAGCTTAAACGCTTATAACTACGGGCAATACTATTATGGCAGGCAGTCAGCCTTTCCTCATCTCAAATACCAAAGAGTTTATGCAGGCAACAATCAAACACCTGCCACCTATTTATACAATTATTTGTACGATGCAAAGGGAAGGATGATTAATGAAATCTATAAAACTGAATCAGGCTCCATAATTTACAATAATAATTTTACCTATTACTAAGCAGGAACAATAAATCTATTTTATAATCTTAAATTTTTTTATGAGCAAGCTTTTTATCACTTTCATTTTTTGTAATTCAATGTTGGTTGCATGCAACAAAAAACAAGCCACTGCAACCGAAGTTGCTCCCGAAATATGCAATTGTTTTTCCATTGTAGAAAAGGATATTATAGTGCTTAAAGAAGTAATACCCGCCCTGGCCGAAAAGCCAAACCCTAATCAGTATTTAAAAGAATTTATTGACAATGTTACTATGGCTGGACCAATGCCAACATTAGAAAGCGAATTAAGCAAACTGAGTAAAATAGAGGATGAAAAAACAGCTGCTGGCGCCTGCTTTAAACAATTGCACCAAAAATATAAAGGCAGTTACGATTTTAAAAACGAAGCAACAGCACTTGAATTAATTGCCGAATTAAAAAAACAAAACTGTGGTTTTGCAGCCGGTATGCTAAGCTGGAAATGGAAACGGTGAGAAATCATTAACTAAAAAATATAACCAGTATGAAAAAAATTACAATCCTCATTATTGCTTTATCAGCCTTTTACATGTTAAATGCACAAACCGTTACTAAAAACACAACAGAAAAAAAGCAAACAGACAGCCTGCAGGCTTCGCAACAGCGTCGGGCCGACTCTGGTAAAAAAGACTATTTAATTTACAAATTGAAAGAGGTGGCCATAAAAAAACCTGCAAAGCCTGCTGCAGATACTGTTAAAACTAAAGCAAAGAAAAACTAGAGAAGTAAATTTTTTATTAATTACAGATACTACTCACTCTTTTTTAACTGCCTGTATTTTTTAGGCGATACGCCAATAATAGTGCGGAAGCGTTTGGAAAAATAATACGGGTCATCAAAGCCCATTCCAAAAGCAATTTCTTTAATGCTGTGGTTGCTGAAGTCTAATTGCTGGCAGGCTTTCTGCATTTTCATTTGCAAAAAATAATCAATTGGGGCGTAGCCGGTTTTTTGCTTAAATAAATTACTGAAACGGGACACTGAATAATTATAATGCCGGCTTAAATCTCCCAGTGCAATATTTTCATTAATGTGCTCACGCATGTACAGTATGGCGTTATCTACACAATCCAGTTTATCAGGATTTTCTGTATCAAAGTGCCGTACATTATAAACAAACAGCGTTAAAAAATGGGTTAGGCACATGTTGGCAAATAATAAATTATCTACACTGTAACCCAGTTGCAGGGTTTTAAACATACGCCGGAAAATGTCAATAGTCTCATCTCTGCTGGTAATGTATGCCGGTTTAAAATGTTTTTGTACGGCATGTACTTTATTCAGTTCATCCAGTGCATCACCACCAAAGTGCACCCAGTAAATGCTCCAGGGGTTTTCTGCATCGCTGCCATAGGCATGTTCTATATTTTTAGGCAGTATAAAAAATTCATTCGGGCTAATAGTGTATTGCTGGTCTTCAATTTTGTACCAGCCATGCCCATCCACACAATAAAATAAAAAATTTTCGGCCAGCCCTTTTTTGCGGTAAGTATAATGGTCTTTTGCTTTGGGGTAATAGCCTATGGAGCATATATGCAGGTGCGCCAGCAAAGGGTTGTTTTGCACCCTTGTTTTTAATATGGTTTTAGGTATTTCAATACGCTGCCTGCCTAAGCCATACCATATATTTTTATGTGAGCCTTCTTTGTTTTCCTTCATACAGCGTTGATGATTAAGAAGTGAAAATTACAGAAAAGTTTTTGCTTATCAGGGTTCCTTTCTTTTAAAGGCGGAATACATTTTCGGGCAACAGTACAAGACGGGCAGAAAACAGGATTACTTAAATTAGCTTTTCATTAAAAACAGATTATAATGATTGCTGCAAACAAAATCCGTCAGTTACTTTTTTTTGTAATGGTGCTTTTGCCTATTGCTATAATGGCACAGGTAAAACTGCCTTATTTTTTTAGTGATAATATGGTATTGCAGCAGCAAAGCAATGCGGCTGTTTGGGGTTGGGCAAAAGCCGGGGCAGGCATTACGGTAACAACAGGGTGGAATAAAAAAAAATATACTACCACCACA
>JAGVCC010000425.1 GCA_020059395.1 Chitinophagales bacterium
AATTTTCCATGGGAAATATTGTGGGGTAAAGATGACCACATCTGGATGACAGAACGTGGTGGAAAAATTTCCAAAATCAACCCTAAAACAGGCGATGTGGTTTTTTCTCAATCACTAACCGATGTGGTAAGCAATGGCGAAGGCGGTTTACTGGGCATGGTACAGCACCCTGATTTTTTAAACAATGGTCAGTTTTATGTAGTGTACAATTACAGCAATGGTGGTGCCTACACCGAAAAAATTGTGCAACTCCGCTTTATAAATAATAACCTGCAAACGGTAAATAATATCATCACAAATATTCCTGCATCCAGCATACACAATGGCAGCCGCCTGTGGATTTTGGGCGACAAACTTTTTGCCACCACAGGTGATGCTGCTGTTGCTAATAATTCTCAAGTAGCTGGTTCGCTAGCAGGAAAAGTATTACGGTTTAATTTAGACGGAACCATACCGTCAGATAACCCAACTGCCGGCTCCCCAATATGGAGCCTTGGCCACCGCAACCCACAAGGCCTTGTGGTTAACAACAATATTATGTATGCCAGCGAGCATGGAGATAATATTGAAGACGAAGTAAATATTATTGAGCGCAACCGCAACTATGGCTGGCCCAATGTAAAAGGCCCCTGCGATAACGCCGGCGAAACTTCTTTTTGTACCGGCACCAATAAAGAACCATTATGGAGCAGCGGCAGCAGCACCATTGCCGTATGCGGATTAGACTATTACAACAACCCCCGCATACCTGCCTGGCAAAACAGTTTATTACTAACAACGCTTAAAGACGCCAGCCTGAGGATATTAAAATTAAGTAACGATGGCTTAAGCATTACTAGCCAGCAAACACTGTTTAAAAACCGCTATGGCCGCATAAGGGATATTTGTATTTCCCCCGCCGGAAGAATTTATTTATGTACCAGCAATGGTGGCAATGCAGATGTTTTGGTGGAAATATCGAAGCCATAATTTTTGGTTACATGCAGTTGTGCCAATTAAAAACATAGTTGCCTTAATTTATCCTGAGGAACGAAGGACACAGTTCAACGGCAATATTGCTTTCATCTTTTACCGGTGCATAGCCGAACCATTGTTTGTTTTGCCTGTTTTATTACTACACATTCTTTCACTATTTTTACAATAGCAGTTGCGCTGCATTGCTCTATAATAATTATTTGTTGAAGTGAGAGGCGCCACTGAAGTTTATTAAAGAACTAATGCCCCCAAACAAAAAATAAAACTATGCAACCAGTTTACATTATTGATGCTGTACGCACCCCCATAGGTAAATACGGTGGTGCATTAAGCAGCATTCGCCCCGATGACTTGCTGGCTTTTGTTATTAAAACACTGCTAAAACGCAACGGCAATGTGGATGTAAATGCGGTGGAAGATGTTATTGCAGGTGCTGCCAACCAAAGTGGCGAAGATAACCGCAATGTGGCCCGGATGGCTGCATTACTTGCCGGTTTGCCGGTTACAGTGGCCGGCAATACAGTAAACCGTTTGTGTGCCAGTGGTCTGCAGGCTGTTATGGATGCAAGCCGGGCTATTGCCTGCGGCGATGGTGATGTTATGATTGCATGTGGTGTGGAAAGCATGAGCCGGGCACCATTTGTAATGCCAAAAAGTACAACAGCTTTTGCACGTGACCCTCATATTTATGATACAACTTTGGGCTGGCGTTTTGTAAATAAAAAAATGAGTGAGTTGTATTACCCCTACAGCATGGGAAAAACTGCAGAAAACGTGGCAAGGCAATGGAATATAAGCCGTGTTGCACAGGATGAATTTGCATTTTACAGTCAGCAAAAATATGCACGTGCTTTAGAAGCCGGTAAATGGCTGGATGAAATTATTCCTTTACAGGTACAAGTGGCTGCCAACATTTTTGATTTTGATAAAGACGAACACCCACGCTTAAGCACCCTTGAAAAATTAAGCCAGTTAAAACCTGCTTTTGCAAAAGATGGCACTGTCACTGCCGGTAACAGCAGCGGTATTAACGATGGTGCTGCTGCTATGCTTTTAGTTAGCGAATCGGCAGTAAAAAAATATAACCTAACCCCCATTGCAAGGGTGGTAAGCATGGCTGTTGCCGGTGTTGACCCATCTATAATGGGCGTAGGCCCAGTGCCTGCCACACAAAAAGCATTACAACGTGCCGGTATTACCACTGCCGATTTAGATTTGGTGGAACTGAACGAGGCCTTTGCATCGCAAAGCATTGCATGCATACATGATTTAGGTTTGGACCTTGAGAAGGTAAATGTAAACGGCGGCTCCATAGCATTGGGTCATCCTTTGGGCTGCAGCGGTGTAAGAATTAGCACAACATTGCTGCATGAACTAAAACGCCGTAAAAAGAAATACGCCCTGGCAACCATGTGTATTGGTGTGGGCCAGGGAGCTGCCGTTATTTATGAAGGCCTGAGTTAATCAAAAATTTAAGTTCTTATAAACAAAAAAGCTGTTCAAAAAATATTGAACAGCTTTTTTGTAAATCGCTATAAAAATTATTCAGCAACCACTTCAAATTCCAATTCGGTTTCGTGTCCGTTACCAAAATCGATTTTTGCTTTGTGTGTGCCTAATTCTTTTACTTCGTCAATAATGCTTATGCGGCGGCGGTCAATTTCGTAGCCTTTTTGTTCTTTAATTGCTTTTGCAATTTGAACGGTGGTTACACTACCAAAAATTTTACCACTTGTACCGGTTTTAGCACCCAGCTTAACAGCACCTGACTGTAAAGCAGCAATTACGCTGTTTATTTCAGCTAACAATTTAGCTTCCTTTTTAGCTTGTTGTTTCTTTTTCTCTTCCATCATTTTCATGTTGGAAGGGCTAGCTTCAACAGCCATTTTTTGAGGAATTAAGTAGTTACGGCCATAACCATTTTTTACAGTTACCAGTTCGTTAACACCTCCTAAATTGTTTACATCCTGTATTAGTATTACCTGCATTTTGTTTGCATTTTTACCCAACGCTTCGGCAAGCTCAGCGCTTTCTCTATTTAAAGATTAGGGTGGTTAAAAAATATTCGCTAATATCTCCATGATTCCTCCCTTCCGGGGAGGTTAGGAGGGGCTTCTTATTTCAATAAATCGGTTACGTAAGGTAAAATAGCCATTTGACGGGCTTTTTTAACTGCATCACTCACCTTGCGCTGAAATTTTAATGAGTTACCGGTAATACGGCGTGGCAATAAACGGCCTTGCTCATTAATAAATTTCTTTAAAAATTCAGCATCCTTATAGTCAATATAATGAATGCCCATTTTTTTAAAGCGGCAGTATTTTTTGGGGCGTTTCTCCTGCTTAATGGCAGTAAGATATTTTATTTCATTTTTTGCCATGTTATGCCTCCGCTTTTTCAGTTAAAGATGATACGCCACCTCTCTTTTTAGCATTGTACTCAACGGCGTATTTGTCAAGTGCAGTGTACATGAAACGCATTTGCGATTCATCACGTAAAAGCTGAATGTTCAGCTTTTCATTGAAGCTGGTTGGCGCTTTATATTCCATTACCCAATAAAGACCTGTAGTCTTTTTGTCAATGGGATACGCCAGTGATTTTAAGCCCCATGGATTGCTGTGCACAATTTCACCACCGTTATCTTTAACGAGGTCCATGTATTTTTTCTGAGCAGCTTTAAATTCGTCGTCAGAAAGCACAGGGGTAAAAATCACCATCAATTCGTAATTGTTCATTTCCCTGGTATTTGTTTAAAAAAAATTGTTTATCCCGTTATTTTTTAACGGGTGGCAAAGGTAGGCAAA
>JAGVCC010000016.1 GCA_020059395.1 Chitinophagales bacterium
CAACACCCCACTATCTTGTCTCCTTACAAACAGCGCATAAAACATAAACCAACTATTAAGCAATTGTACTACCAGTTTTATGCTGGTTGGGCAGATGTGATAGCAAAAACCATTTATTTTACACAAGCGCACTCCAAGAACACAAACCACCACAGATTTCAATTTTCAACTTAAGTCCTTAACTTCATTTTTATTATAGTGGAAAGGGAAAAAGTATTTTACCAAATACTTTTGGCGGAAGTTGAAAACGAAAAACTTAGTATGGTATGGGTAGAGATTTAACCAATTCGGGTCTCGACAGAAAAAATATTTTAAATAATCATTACGCCATACAGGAAGTGTATGAGCAGGTAGGTTTTTATGGTATTAAGTTTGAAACTAAGTATCGCTTTACTAAACAACAAGTTGCAGATTATTTTGAAGTTGATAGCAGAACCATTGACCGGGTTCTTGAAAACCATAAAGAAGAGCTGGATAAAAGTGGATACGAGTTGTTTTCCGGTGAAAGACTAAAGAAATTTAAAGATGTAATTCTATATTTTAAGAGCAACCCTATTAGTGATGGTAACGACAATCGTGTCGCTACCATCATCCAACTATATGAAAATGAATTAGATAGCTTAGCAAAAACCTCTATACTTGGAACCTTTACTTATAAGGCTTTTTTGAATGTGGGCATGCTGCTTACAGGCTCTGAAAAAGCACAAAAGCTCCGTTCTGCCATTCTAGATATTGTAATAGATGTACTCAATAAAAAACTAGGCGGTAAACCAAAATATATAAACCAAAGAGAGGAAGAGTTTTTACCGAGTGCCATCCGAGAATACAATTACCGTCAGGAGTTTACCAATGCACTGGATTATTATATCGAAGCAAACAAGTTTAAATACGCACAGCTAACAGATAAAATATATAAAAGCATATTTAAGGAAAACGCTAAAGAATATCGACAGGTTTTAAAGCTTAACGCAAAAGAGAGTGTACGAAGTACCATGTACTCTGAAGTATTGGATATAATAGCAGGATATGAAAACGGATTTGCAAAATACTTAGAAAATGAATCTGGCAGGCTAGGCAGAAAACTAAGCCCTACAGAAGCGCATACATTATTTGGCACTTACGAAAGTATCACCGAAGCAACTTTAACACCTCTACGGGAAAAGGCACGTAGTTTAATGGCAAGCCGTGACTTAGCTTTCAGAGAAGCATTACACGAAAAACTTAAAGACTACATTAATGAAATAAGCCCTGATGATTATGATAAATTTTTGGGTGAACGAAGTATGGATTTGGAGAAAAGACTGGAAGATAATAAAGACGTATTTAAACGATTAAAAGACAGGTAAAATGGAGTACAACTATTTCACTGCAGCGTACGCCATCAAAATTCATGACAAAATTGTTGAAATGTCGGGGGGCATTGATGGGGTAAAAGCGTATGGTAATTTAGATAGTCCGTTAACACATGTTCAAAATGATGATTACTATTCTACATTTGAAGAAAAACTGACACATCTAGTATTCTCATTCAATAAGTCTCATGCCTTTAACGATGGAAATAAAAGAACTTCCATAGCTATGGGAGCTTTCTTTTTACAGGTAAATGGGCTTGATATGTTTGTAGATAAGTTTATTATTGAAATGGAGAATATTGCAGTGACCGTAGCTGACAATATTATTGACAGAAACTTACTGCAAGAAATAATAACTTCTATTATTAATGAGCCAGATTACAGCGAAGAATTGAAATTAAAAATATTCCATGCTTTAAGCCAGGTAACAGTAGAAAATGAGCCTTTGAATATTGGAGTTGACTTTTATAAAGATTTGTTTTAATTACTAACGAAACAATAGCAGCATATATTCCGCCGCTGTTGATGTTCCAATTTTTTCACAGCCCACTCCACCACTTATACAAGCCGCTGATGTCTTCCACAAACAGCACAATTCAACAGCAACTAACAATCGCTATCAATTATCTTTACCCACCACATTTTGAAACTCCCCCTCACCATAACACAAAAACTATTCCTTGCCGCATTTGCATTCAGCATTGCCATTGCAGGGTTTATGTTAAAACTGCCGGCGGTTTTTCGCCATCATGATAAACAGCTGCACTGCCTGTTTTATTTTTTGGCGGCGGCGTTTTTAAATATACTGTTTGCACAGCGGCGCTTGCTGCCGCACCTGCTCATTTTTGTATTGCTGTTTGCCATGGGTGTATGTATTGAGTGGGCGCAGGAGTACAGCAACAAATTTTTTAGCCGTAAAATACATGGCCGGTTTGATAAAGAAGATGTGCTGTGGAATGTAAAAGGGCTGGTGGGTTATACAGTGGTGTGGTTAGTGTATTGCGGGGTTTGGCTGGCTACCCGGCGTAAGGTTACAACCTGACTTATGCGGCTATTGAGTAAATGGAGATTTAAATATTTGAAAACTTTACTCTAAAAATTCGTCTTGTTTATATAATTGCCGGTTTGCCCAGTAGTAATGTTTTTGACTATCAGCATTTTTCCAAAACAAAAAACAATTTTACCCGCAGCAATATTGTTTTTATAAATAGTTCTGCCACTTACTTTATACAAAGTGTTATCAAATTCAATCCAGTCTCCAATGCTTTCACCATCTCTGTGTTTCCATTGCTTGTTTGCAATAAAGTAATTTGTATTAAGGTAAAGGCACCCTGCTAAAAGAATGCCTGCAACTATAAGTAATATCCGGTAACGATTTTTTCTTTTCTGCATTTGATACCTAAGTTAGTTATTACTGCCAATTAACGAACCGCAGCATACCCCTGCAATGCTTCCCTGGCAACCTTGCCCCATTCCTTCACATCTTCTTCCTTCCACTTTCCTTTTGAGTTTGCTGATGGCAGCAATACAGAGCAGGTTTCTTTTTTATCACTTACACTCCAGGCACACCAGCTTATTTTTTTTTCATCCA
>JAGVCC010000234.1 GCA_020059395.1 Chitinophagales bacterium
ACTTCAAAAGTATTATCACCCACACCCGGAATTTTGCTTACAGGCATGGGCGCTAAAAATTCTTTTTCCTTACCAAACGGTATTTGCAAATAGCCATTGGGCTTTGCTTCGTCGGTAGCAATTTTTGCCATCATTTTATTACTGGCCAGCCCAAACGAAATGGGCAATGTAGTGGCATCAATAATTTCTCTGCGTAAATCAACCGTCCATTGCAGGGGATTAAAAAACTTATCCATGCCGGTAAGGTCAATGTAAAATTCATCAATGCTGGCTTTTTCAAACAGCGGAGCCCTGGCAGCAATAATATCGGTAACCCAGCGGCTGTAGCGGCTATATTCGCCACGGCTCCAGCCAAGTGCTATTGCCTGCGGGCATAATTGTTTTGCCTTCCAGCTGGGCATGCCGCTGCGTACACCAAACTTTCTTGCCTCGTAACTTGCGCTTGTTACCACACCACGTTCGGTGCCGCCTACATACACCGGCTTGCCCCTTAGTTCCGGTTGCTTCAATAATTCAACCGATACAAAAAAAGTATCTAAATCAAAATGGGCTATTAAACGTTGTGGTGTGTTCACACAACTAAATTACAATTTTGTACATGGGTTAACAAATACACCATTGGTATATTGAAATATTAAAAAGGTATGTTGTAAAACTATGCTGCATTTTATTTTTGTGCAGGCGTATAGGTAACAATATCAATTGCAATACCATTGGGGTCTTCAATGGCAAAATGCCTGTCGCCCCAAGGTTCGTTACGTATGTCAACTTTAATGGCAACGCCTTTTTTCTTCAGTTCATTGTACAGCTTGTCCACGTCTTCCACCTCAATGGTTAAATACATGCCCTGCCCGTTAAAAGGTTTATGAAACAAAGCCTGCTGGCTGGGGTGATTGGGTAATAAAAAACTTAGTTCCGCCTTTTTGCCTGGGGTGTGCAGCAGCAGGTAAAACTCATTTTCGAAGGTTATACCAAAACCAAGATAGCCGGTATAAAAATCTCTGGTTGCTGCCAGTTTGCTGGTAACAATGCCTGCATTTAATTTCATTGTAATGTTGTTTTTTACAGTGTCGTTGTTTTGAGAAAATGCGCCGAGGCAGGCACTTGCAAAAAGCAGCGTTAAGCAAAAAGGTTTTACTGCATGGTGCTGCTGTGTTTTTGTAAGTTTCATGTTGCTGTAGTTTGTTTTACAGCTTAAAAATAAAATGGGGGAGTGACAGCCTTATGTCAGCAGTAATTAAATTGTGAAGAGAAATGTTTGGGGATTTATCTTTTGCTGTTTTTTATATTCCAATGCGGTTTAAAACCGTTGTAATTTTACGCATCATTGATAAATCTTTGGTTGGCAAATGGTTCTGTAGCGGAATAATTTATTGTATCAGCACTTTTGTAATCCCCATGCTTTTACCATCTTTATCCAGCACTTCCACCCAATACAAACCTTTGCCGTTTCTCCTTACATCCAAATAAATTTTTTGGTAAGATGTTGTTTGGGTATAGGTTGTTTCCACCACTTTATTGCCCATGCTGTTATATACAATTACAGAACGTGGTGTTGCAGTGTTTGGCTGGCTGAACATTCTTACCTGAAAATTACCATTGCTTGGGTTGGGGTATATAAAAATTTTGCCCAATGCAGAGTCACGGATGCTGGTGGTGTCTGAAATATTGCTGCAGCCATTGGTATCTGTAACACTTACATAGTATAAACCTATTTGTGAAAAATCGATTAAAAGCGTATCTGCAGTGCCGCCAGGCACCGCTGTATAATTATGCCACCACGTATAAGTTGCTGCACTGTTTGGCGGTGTTAGTACAGATTTAAGTGTGGTGGAAAGGCCCGGTAATAATAAATGATAGGGCTGTGAATAAAATGATATAGTTGGTTTGGGATTTAAAGTAAGTGTTGCTGCCTGAGATGCTGCTGTAGCACAGCCAGCACTTCCATTAATAACAACCCTGTAACGGCTGCCACTCATACTCAATGGCGGGGTTGTAATGGTAAGTGCAGCAGTATTTACGCCGTTATAAACACCTGCATTTAAAAGGTTGGTCCAAGTGTTGCCACCATTGGTACTTATTTGCCATTGATAGGTTAATGCACTACCTGCAGCAGTAACAGTAAAAACAGCATTATTGCCCATACAAACATTTTGATTGGCCGGTTGTGTGGTAATAGTTGCCACTGCACCTGCAACAACGCTAACAAATGTAGCTGGCGAAGTGCAGTATGTGGTGGTATCAAAATTTATAGTATAGCCAGCTGCAATACTGCCCAGCCCTGCAGTACCATCATCGTCAACAATAAATAATTTCCAGGTTCCGTTAAGGTTACCGGTAAACTGTATTAATTGTGGTGATGATTGTGTTATTGAGCCTGGCCCGGGAGCCGGAAAATTATCAGGCACACCAAAGTTGGCAGGCCTGTATGTGCCGGTTGGGTTAGATGCAGTAGACATCATAAATGCACCAGCATCTGAAAAAGTATAAGTAACGTTACCAGTACTGCCACTACCAACATCAGACATAAGCATTACACTTTGCCCTGTGGGTGATTGTAAAATGACATCAACATCTTCTGATTTGGAATGATTAAAACCATCTAAAACAACCGAGCCTACTTTAACTCCCGTTGCCGGTAAACCGCTTACGCTTATATCAGATGAATAAGGAGTTGCTGCTCCACCAACAGGAATGGTAATGGCAGCAGGATTACTAAACGACACAGGTGGCGCTGGTAAATTTTGCACGGTTGCACTGTAAGTATAGGTGCCTGCTGCAACAGGCCTTGCATACACGGTATTTGTTTGTGTGCCGGCAATATAAGGAATGGTAGCAGCCTGATTTAAATACAAGCCTGCACTTGGCGACCATATAACTGGTGTAGTAGCAGGAACGATTGAGCATGGTAACGTAAAATTTAAACACCATGAATTAAAAATGCCGGTATCACCAGTAACTCCATCGTAAAAAGCCAAAGTCCATGCACCGTTCCCATTTGTGCCGTTAAGGAATGATGGCCATGCAGTAACATTAGGTATATATCCAGTTGGGCCACTCGGGGGACTTGCAAGAGCACTGGCCAAATCTCCTTTAAAAGTTCCGGTAAACGGATTTAGACCTGCACTTAGCGATGTTGTTCCATTTGAACTGATAAC
>JAGVCC010000126.1 GCA_020059395.1 Chitinophagales bacterium
GTGAAGAAGGCGGTGGAAATATTGGTAAAGTAGCGATAAGTATCTGCCCCGCTCTCATGTCTAAAATAGTACCTTTGCCACAAACTAAACTAAACATGTGGCTCAACAACATTCTTGAAACTATTGGCAATACCCCGTTAATTAAACTTAATAAAATTACAAAGCACATACCTGCCACTGTGCTTGCTAAAGTAGATTACTTTAACCCCGGCAACAGCATTAAAGACCGTATGGCACTTAAAATGGTGGAAGTGGCCGAACAGGAAGGGAAACTAAAACCCGGCGGAACCATCATTGAATGCACCAGTGGCAACACCGGCATGGGCCTTGCACTGGCAGCCTGCGTAAAAGGCTACAAATGTATTTTTGTAACCACCGATAAACAAAGCAAAGAAAAGGCCGACATTTTAAAAGCAGTGGGTGCCGAAGTAATTGTGTGCCCCACCAATGTATTGCCAGAAGACCCACAGAGTTATTACAGCGTGGCAAAACGCCTGGCAAAAGAAGTACCTAACTCCTATCATTTTAACCAATACGATAATCTTGCTAACAGGCTGGCGCATTACGAAAGTACCGGCCCCGAAATTTGGGAACAGACCGAAGGTAAAATAACACACCTTGTTTGCACGGCCGGTACTGGCGGTACTATTACAGGAACAGCGCAATTTTTAAAAGAAAAAAATCCAAACATAAAAGTATGGGCTGTAGATGTGTATGGCAGTTTACTTACAAACTATTTTAAAACCGGCAATATTGATATGGGCTTTGTACACCCATACATAAGCGAAGGCTTTGGTGAAGATTTTGTACCGCAGAATTATGACATGAGTGTGATTGATCATTTTGAACAAGTAACAGATAAAGACGGGGCCATAGTGGCACGCCGCCTGGCAAAAGAAGAAGGTATGTTTTGCGGATACAGCGCCGGCAGTTGCCTGCAGGGTTTATTGCAATTGCATAGCCAGTTAAAAAAAGATGATGTGGCAGTATGTATTTTTCATGACCATGGCAGCCGTTATGTTGGTAAAATTTACAACGACCAATGGATGATGGAACGGGGTTTTTTAGATGTAAAAACATTTAAAGACTTGGTAAGCGGCAGGGGTTCCAAAAAATTAATAACAATCAGCAGCAGCCAAACAGTGCAAGAAGCTATTGAATTGATGAAGAAGTTTGATATTGAAAATATACCTGTAATGGATGGCGGAACTAATTCAGGAGCAATATCTGAAAGTGGCTTGTTTAATAAAATTATAAACAATGTAGAGATGAAAAGCCAACTGGTAAGTACCGTACTGGAAAAGGCATACCCCGAAGTGGCTTTTGATACACCGGTGGAGCGGTTAAGCAGCCTTATTACAAAAGAAAATGGCGCTGTTTTAAGCAAAGATGAAAGCGGCTCATATCACATTGTTACTAAATACGACATCATTCAAAGCCTTACCAAGTAATTGCCAGTCGTTTTTTTACTAATGGCTTAAAGGCCCGCCAATGCTGCATTTAAACAATGCAGCATTTTTTATATACGCATATCATACAATACGTTGTCGTAGTTTTACTACTTTTAAAATCGTATGAACACGGCACATATTAAAAGTGTATTTACCACTGCCACAGTAAATACAATACTGTTAAAAAAGGGCAATATCGCTATTGTTAAGCAAGTGCATCTGCTGCATCTTTGTGCCAGAAGTTGATTGATAGGAATTAAATATCAATCATATCCAAAAATCCTGACGAAGCCAAAAAGAAATCCAAATCCAATGTTTGTGAAAAATCATAAACAATCCAATATCAGTCAACTTCTATTTTAAATAAAATAAAAAACTATATATATAAAACAACAGCCCGGCAGACGAACCAAAGAAACAATAACCAATATCCTTAAGAAAAGCAACCCAGAAAAACAACCAATATCCAATGCCTATGCTGTAAAAAGCGATAATGGCAAACCAAACAAAAAGATTCAATATCCCAATACCCGCTGAAAAGCTGGGTGAAAAACCAAAGAAAACACCAATATCCAACGCTGCAACTGCAAAACAGTAACAGCAAAACCAACAAACCGAATCCTGAGCCTTAGTATGAAAGCTGAATGCTCAAAAAAAGACCAATGAACCGGATGAATTTATTCCGAAAATTAACCTTACCACAAGAAGGAAATTTTTAAATCGGTCAAACCAATCCTGTTTAAAACCAACTAGTGCTTGGTTGGTTCTAAAAAAGTTACTTCCACTGGCATTTGTTATCAAATTACAGTGGAAGTTTTTATTTACACCCTATAACCCGTTTAAAAGCAATGCTGCTACAAAAAGTTGTTGCCCCGTCCGCACCTCCCAAAAAAATTATTTCGTTAGTACCTTCTATAACCGAATTATTATATCACCTGGGCCTTGATGAAGAAGTGGCCGGCATTACAAAATTCTGTCTTCACCCGGCTGTATGGTTCAGAACAAAAACAAAAACAGGTGGCACCAAAAACATCAATATAAAAAAAATTCAGGAGCTGCAGCCCGATTTAATTATTGCCAATAAAGAGGAAAATGTAAAAGAGCAGATAGATGAGCTGGCCCAAAATTTTAATGTTTGGGTTACAGATGTAAATTCAGTTGCGGATGCTTACGATATGATATTACATATTGGCACCCTCACCAGCACAACCACAGCAGCAGAAAAACTGGTAACAAATATCAAAAATGAGTTTACTAAATTTAATACCGCAGGGGTATTTACAAAAACAGCCTATTTAATATGGCGCAACCCATTTATGACGGTTGGCGGCGATACCTTTATTAATGACATGATGCATCATTGCGGCCTGCAAAATGTTTTTGCTGCGCAAAGCCGGTACCCCAAAATTGATATGGCTGCTATTACAGCCGCTGCCTGCCATCTTGTTATCTTATCAACAGAGCCCTACCCTTTTAAAGAAAAACATATTGCCGAATTACAGCAGCAGCTGCCTGGTGTAAAAATAATACTGGCAAATGGCGAAATGTTCAGCTGGTATGGCAGCCGTATGCTGCAAATGCCGCAATATTTACAAGGCCTTTTAAATGGTTTATAAGCTGGGTAAATATTGATTTTAAAGTATTTAATGGTATCAGTTTGCTTACGTACATTTGTGGCAAAAATTTTTTTGCTATGAGTAAATACGGATCAGGCGTTTTGTTTGGAGATGCCTTACAAGCTTTGTACAACGATGCTAAAGACAATGAGTTTGCCTTGCCAGCGGTAAACACTATTGGTACCAACACCATTAATGCAGTACTAGAAACTGCTGCAAAAGTAAACTCCCCGGTTATTATTCAATTTAGCAATGGAGGCGCACAGTTTATTGCAGGTAAAGGAATGCCCAACGATAAACTGCAGGCTAATATTTCTGGCGGTATATCTGGTGCACTGCACATACATAATGTTGCTAAATATTATGGTGTACCTGTAGTATTGCATACAGATCATGCTTCAAAAAAATGGTTACCATGGATAAGTGGTTTGCTGGATGCCGGCGAACAGTTTTATAAAGAAAAAGGCCAGCCTTTATTCAGCTCTCACATGCTTGATTTAAGTGAAGAGCCAATTGAAGAAAACATTGCCACATCGGTTGAATTTTATAAACGCATGGCACCACTGGGCATGAGTATTGAAATTGAACTGGGTGTTACAGGCGGCGAAGAAGATGGTGTGGACAACAGTGATATTGACAATGCTAAATTGTATACCCAGCCAGAACATGTTGCTTATTCTTATACAGAATTAAGTAAAGTGGGTAGCATGTTTACAGTTGCTGCTGCTTTTGGTAACGTACACGGTGTATATAAAAGTGGCAATGTGCAGCTAACCCCTGTAATTTTAAAAAACAGTCAGGACTATATTGAAAAAGAATTGAAAACCGGCCCCAAACCAGTTTACTTTGTATTTCATGGCGGCAGCGGCAGCCCACAACACCAAATACGTGAAGCCATTGGCTATGGTGCTATTAAAATGAATATTGATACCGACATGCAATGGGCTTTTTGGGAAGGTGTACTTAACAATTATAAAAAGAATGAAGCATACCTGCAAGGCCAGCTGGGAAATCCAGAAGGGCCAGATGCACCTAACAAAAAATACTACGACCCCCGTGTTTGGCTGCGTAAAGGTGAAGACGCATTTTGCAAGCGACTTGAAGAAGCTTTTGCAGACTTAAACTGTATTAACAGAAACGCATAATTATTTTACTATACTGCAAACCTGCCCCAAAAAGGCAGGTTTGCAGTTTTTAGTTTTGCGTATTAATTTGCGCTTAATTTAATACCATTCTTTTACTACTTAGGAATGTTAAATTACCGATATGCTTAAAGAAGAAGATTTTGATGCCAGCCTTTCTGGCGAAGAAAATACTGATAGTGCTGGAAATAAACCCAATTGGTTTAAACGGATGAAAAAGGGTATCCTTACTTCTACAAAAGATAAAAAAGATGCCCCCGAAGGACTTTGGAGTAAATGCCCTGAATGTAAGTACACCTGCACAGTAGAGGAATTGGGAGAGAACAAATATGTTTGCCCAAAATGCGAATACCATCACCGTATTGGCAGCGACGAATATTTTGAAATAATTTTTGACGACAACCATTACACTGAACTTTTTGCCAACATAAAAAGCAAAGATTATCTGAATTTTGTTGACCTGAAACCTTACGGCCAAAGGCTGGAAGAAACCTATGCCAAAACAGATATTCACGACTCAATAACTGTGGCACATGGAAAAGTACAAAGCCATGATTTAGTAATTGCCTGTATGGATTTTGAATTTATTGGGGGCAGCCTTGGCAGTGTAATGGGCGAAAAAATAAGTCGTGCCTGCGATTACTGTATGCAGCACCGCATACCTTTCATGATTATTAATAAAAGTGGTGGTGCCCGTATGATGGAAAGTGCCTTTTCATTAATGCAGCTTGCAAAAACATCAGGTAAGCTATCGCAGTTAAGCGATGCACAAATTCCGTACATCTCTTTATGTACAGATCCTACATTTGGTGGCACCACAGCATCTTTTGCCATGCTGGGAGATATTATTTGTGGTGAACCCGGTGCATTAATTGGCTTTGCCGGCCCAAGGGTTATTAAAGAAACTATTAAAAGAGATTTGCCCGAAGGTTTTCAACGAAGTGAGTTTTTACTGGAGCATGGTTTTTTAGATTTTATTGTACCCCGTAAAAATTTAAAACAAAAACTGGCAGATTTACTGCTGCTTTTTAAAAGTTAAATAAAATGTCCGGCCATTATGCCGGACATTTTATTTTCTGCAGATTAAATTATCACTCTTCAAAATTCCTTTCGTTTGACATACATAAAAAACAATGGTCGTAATAAAGCCAATAATCCACAACGCCTTTTGTACATCCCTTACTTTTTACTTATTGCAAACAAAACAAAATGATAGCTATGGCAGCAATTACAAACTGTAAACCAAAAGTGTTCTACTTACTAATTGTAATTTTTAATTTACACATTGAAATCTACTAAGCGGACATTAACCCTTCCATCAGCCGCATTACCTCCGCTCCTTCCTGCCCGCTGCATGGGTTTGCTGCATTGCCCAAAAAATATTGTACCACCTGCGCTATCATAGGCTGCTGTACATGCTCCAGGTTTTCAAAAGCAAAAACTGTTACTGCTCCGTTTACATTTAATTCAATGGGTGTGTAATTAAACATACTGAAACGGATGCTGCCATTACTGCCGGTTATTTCACACACATCAACAGCAGCAGGTGCACTAAAACACCAGCTGCCATTAAATACAATACCGTTTTCAAACAGCATAGTGCCACTTACCATATCTGCTGCATTGTACAGACTGGCCTGGTTTAATGCAATGCCTTTAACGGTTTTAACAGCGCCGAAAAAATAATATAAAATATCTAACTGGTGAGGCGCTAAATCATAAAATAAACCACTGCCAGCAATGGCCGGGTTTACACGCCAGGCAAAATGCGGATTATTTAATTGCTCTTGCGTATAAGGTGTTTTGTGCAGTGTTAACTGCACCATCCGAACATCGCCAATTACTTTCTCATCCAGCAATTGCTTTATTTTTATAAACAACGGTTGCTGCCTTCGGTAGTGTGCTGTACACAACTTAACATTTTTAGCTGTTGCCTCAGCGGCCATATTTTGTGCAGCGGCATAATTTACTGCCATTGGTTTTTCAACATACACAGGCTTGCCTGCTGCTATTGCCTGCAGTGCATATGCTTCATGCGAAGCAGGTGGTGTGGCAATATAAATGGCATTTATTTCGGGGTCGTTAATTAAATCGTTAGCGGCTGCATACCACTTGGGTACGTTATGGCGTTTGGCATAATCAGCAGCTTTTTCTGCATCACGCCGCATAACAGCAATTAAAGATGAGCCAGGCACTTTATTAAAAGCAGGCCCGCTTTTTACTTCAGTTACATCACCGCAGCCAATTATGCCCCAGTTTATTTTTTCCATCCTTAATATTACAGATATTTTTTTATTCGGCGTAACTTACTGTTTTAAACAATTAACGATGAAAAATATTTTTTTACTGCTTGCTTTATTTACTTCATTACATACAAATGCACAACTTAAATCTGTTGGCTCAGGTGCATTTCATTTTACTGAAGCTGCTGTTACAAAAGGTGACTTAAGAGAAAGCCGTAAATTTTTAGAAGGTACTACAGATGAATTTGATTTTTTTAAAGTACACGCCACCACACAGCAAAAAGGCGCTGCACCGAGGCCGCCACATGCACAAAAAGATATTGAAGAGCTGATAATAATTAAAGAAGGCACCATGAAATGTACGGTTGGTAATACAACCACCATATTAAGTGCCGGCAGTATTTTGCTTATTCCGCCTAAAGAAATGCAAAGCTTTGAAAATACCGGCAACGGGCCACTCACCTATTATGTTTTTCAGTTTCGTTCAAAAAAAACTACTGATACTGTTAGAAGCAATAAAGCAGGTGGTGCTTTATTACAGGATATTGATACACTTGTTTACACCGAAAAAGATGGTAAGGGTGCCCGCAAATATTTTGACAGGCCAACAGCCGCCACAGAAAGATTTGAAATGCACACCACCACTTTAACTAAGCAAGGCCCAAGCCATGCGCCGCACCAGCATACTGAAACAGAAATTATACTGGTAACTGAAGGAGAAGTTGCAATGACAATTGATGGTAAAACTTATAATGCCAAAGCAGGTGATTTTATAATTGCTGCAAGCGGTACGCTGCATGGTGTGGCCAATGCATCAACCGCACGCTGTACATATTTTGCTTTTAAATGGAAATAACCTTTATACAATGTTAAAACAAATAATTACAATTTGCTTTTGCCTTTTTGCAGTTACAGTAAATGCACAACAGCAAACCGATACTTTACATTCTGGCAACCCATTATTTAAAGGCTGGTATGCCGACCCCGAAGGTGCCGTGTTTGAAAAAAAATTCTGGATTTATCCTACGTATTCCGCCATATATAATCAGCAGGTATTTTTTGATGCATTCTCCTCATCAGATTTAATTAACTGGATGAAGCATGAACGTATTTTAGATACCGCCGCAATAAAATGGGCCCGCCGTGCTATGTGGGCACCATCAGTTATTAAAAAGAAAAAAAAGTACTACTTCTTTTTTGGTGCCAACGATATACAAAGCGATAAAGAGTATGGCGGCATTGGCATTGCTGTGGACCGCAGGGCCCCTTTAAAGATTATTTAAAAAAGCCACTGGTGCCTGCATTTTATAATGGCGCACAACCAATAGATCAGTTTGCTTTTAAAGATAAAGATGGCAGCTACTATTTAATTTATGGCGGCTGGCGGCATTGCAATATTGCCAAACTGAATAAAAATTTTACCGGCTTTACTCCCTTTAACGACAGCATTACTTTTAAAGAAATTACACCCGATGGTTATGTGGAAGAGCCGTTTATGTTTATAAGAAACGGTAAGTATTATTTTATGTGGAGCGAAGGCGGATGGACTGGCCCGGGATTACAGTGTTGCATACGCAATTGGCAACTCCCCTTTTGGGCCTTTTAAACGCATTGGAAAAATTTTACAGCAGGATGCCGCCGTTGCAAGAGGTGCAGGCCATCACTCGGTAATAAATATACCGGGTAAAGATGAATGGTACATTATTTACCACCGCCGCCCATTAACCGAAACAGATGGCAACAGCAGAGAGACTTGTATTGAGCATATGTATTTTGATGAAAACGGTTTTATTAAACCAGTTAAAATTACAAATGAAGGTGTAGGCAAAAAGACGATTGAATAACTAATTAAATTTCACCACTTCAAAATCGCTGCCGTGCAGTTGCCCAAGCTTTCGCAGGTCATCATTATTCCACCTCTCGTCTGGCGCACCGCTGATGTACATATTACTGCCAATGTCGGCCAGTATCAATCCGTATTTTTTCATAGCACGTAAAATGATTTGATTGGTTGCTGTGTAAGTACTGATATCAACACTTGCCTTTAAACGTATTCTTGCACCAAAAGGTAATGCGTACTGACCACCGGTGCTGTTAACCTTATGCCTTGCAGGATAAATGTATGCAGGCTTAACATTATTGCTGGTAAGTGTAAAGCGTATGGGATGATCAATTTCGCCTTTTAAAATTTCTTCGTACCGCACCAGCCCCGGAAAAATGGGAAGCCCTGCAGCATCGGCAGATGTCCATGTCTCTGGCCTCATGGCATTTGTAGCAAGGTTAAATATTGCACCTGATGATGCATCCCAACGACTGCCGTTTACCCTTGCATAAAAAATTTCGTACAGCTTTTTATTTTCAACATCTACTGCAATAACATGGGCATCCCCCACACCATTTCCTTCAATGGGTGCAGTAAGCGGAATGGGATAAGGACCCGAGTCACTCTCATCACCATAGTCAGTAAAATTAATGGCAATCTTTGGCTGGTTGTTACATACCACTACATACGGAATACCAATAGGCGCACCATTCCAAAGGCCACTGCCAAAATCTGCTTTAACAGCAGGTGCAGCAATGCCTGCAATAATTTGTGTGTTATAAGGGTCAATGGGTGAAGCAGAAATATCTTTATTCCAAGGATTATCTGCCGGAAAAATTGCTATGTTTTCTGCAGCAGCTTTTGTTGGGGTACATGTTGTGCTTCCGCCAGTGTCTGTTGTTTTTGGCGTATCATCATCTGCAGTTTTTTTACTGCAAAAACTAAATAAAAGAATTTGGATAATAAAGCAGGAAACCAATAAGGGCACACGGTTAACGGTTGTCATAGAATGGATTTGCAAAATAATTGCAAAAATTAAGCCAGAGAAAGTTAAAAACCGGCGCTGCTACTGAATAATTATTTTACCCGTTTCAACTACCACATTTTCACGGTTTAGCAATTTGTAAATTACAAGGCCCCGTGGTAATTTTTTAATACTGATATTATTAGGCAAAGATGAATATGCAGCAATTAAGCGGCCGGCTGCATCAAATAATTGAAGTTGGCTGTCTGCAGGCACCCCCTGCATCAGCATATAATTAAGCTGATTGTTAAGCGGTACAGGGTTGGGATAAAACAAGATACTTTTTGTGCCGGATGTAAGTAAAGCAATGATTTCTGTATAAACTACAGCCCCCGTTTTTAGTTTTATACGTGCCCGTAAATAGGTAGTACCTGCCTGCAAATTACTTGCAGCATAATTATACAAACCTGTAAGATTGTTTGTTTTTACGCCACCATAAATTTTTAAAACAGTACCTGATGGGGTTACCTCTTCAAAATAAATACTGTCTGTATAATTAGTAAAGCTCAGTTCCAAAATCATATCAAGCTTATTACCATCAAGCAGATTGTAATAAAAAGTTTTGTAAAAACATTTTACTCCCTGCAGTGTAACATCAAATGCAATGCTGCGGATTGCAGGCAGGTTATTGTTTAAAATTGGCTCCACTGCATATACCAATGTGGGAGAAATATTACGGTTAAAAACAGCAAAGCTGTCGCTTACAGTAAGCAGGTGTTTTAAATAAGGACTGTCTGTAAGTGTATAAATTTTATAACTGCTTGCGTACACATGTTTATTCCACGACAGACGGAATGAATCTGCACAAACAAAATCAACCACAGGCCTGTTTACACTGCTTATTATAAATGAAGGAGAGATAAAATCACCAAAGCCCGTTTCCATTTTTAAAACGGCTGTGCTGTTGGTATCTTTTATGGGCCATAAAAATTGGTTGCTGTAAATTTTATGATTTTGCTTTAGCAACTGCCAGTTGCTGCCATTGTTAAAACTTATAAAAAGATTACCGGTTGTATTGGTGTCGGCAACAAATGTTTTCCATTTAATAGCAAGGTTGCTTATCTCCTCTCTGTTTACATCATTGGCATGTTGCGGACTGATGAAAGTAAAAGTATTAAGAGTATCAATATTAAAAGCAATATTAAACGGCAGTTGCCCTGCAACAGTTGTACCGGTAATTTTAATTTGATAGTTACCGGCAGCAGGCAGCTCCACACTTACCTGTTCTGCAGTGTTTAAAGAATCTCTTTTGCGTACAGGTTGTTTACTTAATGAATCTGCATTAGCAGCCGCATTTAAAACCCACGGCTTGTAAACAGTGCCGCTGCCAACATGCAGCACTTCTATATCAAGATCGTTGCTTAATGCTTTTGTATTGTTAACAGTTGCTGCTGTATCTGTCCATGCCAAAGTAACTTTTAGTTGTGCAGCATTAGCAGGTACAGTTATTGCTTTTGTCCATTGCTGCCCCTGAGTAACAGTGGCACCATCATATTTTTTTTGCTGAACGGCTTTTACACAGGCATAGCTGTTTAATAACCCATAACCTGTTTTATAATCAATGCCTTTATTAAAAATGTCGGAAGCAGTGTTATATAATATTGCTTTTATTAAAGCCGCTGACGGCAATTGCTGGCTGTTACTGTCTGCATATACCTGCTGCATTACAGCAATAGTTCCGCTTACAACAGCCGCAGCATCTGAAGTGCCGTTGGGGCCAAGTGCTGTTATTTGCGGGGCAATACGGCCATCATACAAAGGGCCTGCAGAACTTTCTGCAGCCACGTTGCCTTTATTATCAATTGCGGCAACTGTAATAATATTTTTAGCCATCTTAAAATTACCAGTAAGATTAGCATAGCCTGCAATGTTTGCATACTTACCGTCGCTTGCAAATTGTGTACCTCTGTTACCTGCGGAAAAAACATGCAGCAGGTTTTTGTTTTGCCAGGTTTGTACATCATAACTTACTGCTTCGGCTCCATAAAACTGCTGTATA
>JAGVCC010000178.1 GCA_020059395.1 Chitinophagales bacterium
ACGCAGGTTGCTTAATTTATCATCGGCAACAATGGTTCCTTTGTTAATAATGATAACCCGGTCGCAAATAGCTTCTACTTCCTGCATTATATGAGAGGAAAACAGCACGGTTTTATTTTTCCCCAGTTCTTTTATTACTTCCCTTATTTCTACAATCTGATTGGGGTCAAGGCCACTTGTGGGTTCGTCTAAAATCAACACTTCCGGGTTGTGAATTAATGCTGCGGCCAAACCCACCCGTTGTTTGTAACCTTTACTAAGCTGCCCGATTTTTTTGCCTGCTTCCAGTTTTAGTTTTACAGTATCAATTACTTCGGCTACTTTCTGTTTAATATTTTCTACCTTATGTACATTGCCAATAAACTCAAGGTATTCTCTTACATACATATCATAATACAGCGGATTAGCTTCGGGCAGGTAACCAATTTTTGTTTTGGTTTCGTTGCTGTTTTCAGTAACATTTATGCCGCACACTTGTGCATTACCACCGTCTGCTGTAAGGTAGCCGGTAATAATTTTCATTGTGGTGCTTTTGCCGGCACCATTAGGCCCCAAAAAGCCCACAATTTCCCCTTTGTTTACTGAAAATGAAATGCCATTAACCGCTTTTTGAGCGCCGTATATTTTTGTAAGGTTATTTACTGCAATTGACATGGAATAATACTTAAAATTGGGCGTGAAGATAATTAAGTTATGATAACTGATATTCCTTAGTTAATGCATCAGCAGGCAGTTTAAGCATTTTGCTGAATAAGCGTATCATATTCAATGAAAGTGGCTGCTTATAATTAAGCACTTTGCTTACGGTGCCTTTGTCGCCATATTCGTTGGCAAGGTCTGCTGGTTTATACCCAAAGTCTTCCATCCTTATTTTAATAAGTTCAACAGGGTCAAGTTCGGGTATATCCCACAATTTTTCTTCGTATTGATTAATAAGAAAGGCCAGCAAAAGTTTTTCCTTGTGATAAGGAGTTGCTTTTGAAGCATCTTTTACTTCTTCAAACCTTTTTATTGCTTTTTGATAGTCTTTATCATTTTCTATCAAAAACCATTGTGCAGCTATCATATTTTTAAATTGTTTCAGGGTCAATTTTGTCATATTGATTATGCAGGCCTATAAACCTTATTTGTACAATTTGGTCGCTATAATCTATATGGGCAATTAACCGGTAGGTGTTATGCCTTATTTCAAATCTGGCTCTGTTATTATTTATCATTTTGGCGTTGGGGAAATCAAACAATACATCCTGCTTTTTTGTCCATTTAGCATTTTCTGTTACTGTTTTCCAGCTTGCCAGGCTTTTTCTTGCATCTGCATGTTTCTTACCGAAATCAAGCAGTCTTTTTAAATAAACTATTTGCATAGCTTATTGCTTTTATAATTTTTTGTTTCATAACAAGTATTGCATAAACATCTTTATGCCAGATTTAATTAAGTAATTAATTCTACATATCAAATGTAAATAAAAAAGTTGGCAAATTGCCAACTTTTTTATTTAGTCATTTTTTTCAGTATTGTTTGGTGGCTGCTGTCCACCACGGTTTTGATTTTGCGGGGGCCGTTGTTGCTGCCCCCTGTTGCCACCACCCTGATTGCGGTTGCCGCCGCCTTGTTGTGGCCTGTTACCACCACCGGGGCGCTGTTGCTGTTGCCCGCCACGGTTTTGCTGTGGCTGCTGAGGCCTTTGTTGTTGATTACGGTTAGCACCGCCTTGCTGTTGTGGCCTGTTGCCACCACCTCCCTGCTGTGGCCGGTTACCACGGTTATCCTGCTGCGGCCCACGCTCTTGTTCCCTGCGTTTGCGGCTGGTTTTTTCCAGGCTTTTTAAACTTATTTGCCCAACAAGGTCGGCATATACAGGTTCAATTTCTTTTGGCTTGCTGGTGGTAAGTTCTACAGGCTCTAAATTTTCGGGGCGTATGCCCTGGCGGTTTAGTTCTTTTATTTTACGTACCCTTTCCAGGCTTAGCGGATACTGTTTATTACTGTCGGGCATGGTATACCACATCAGATTTTTAAAAATATCTTTTTTTACCAAAAAGGCACGGCTGCGTTCTATCTCCAGCATATCTGCATCATCAGGAAAAAACTGCAGTGCATCTAAATAAGTATCCAGCTCATAATTAAGGCAACATTTTAACCTGCCGCACTGGCCGCTTAATTTACTTTGGTTAATGCTAAGGTTTTGATAGCGGGCTGCATTGGTGTTTACGCTTTTAAAATCGGTAAGCCAGCTGCTGCAGCAAAGCTCCCGCCCACAACTGCCTATGCCACCTACTTTACCAGCCTCCTGCCTTGCACCAATCTGGCGCATTTCCACTTTTACTTTAAACTCTCCGGCATATATTTTTATCAGCTCTCTAAAATCAACCCTGTCATCTGCAATGTAAAAGAAAGTGGCTTTGCGGCCATCGGCCTGTATTTCCACTTCGGCCATTTTCATATCAAGGTTCAGCTGCTTAGCAATAGCACGACTGCGTATAAGCACCTGTGCTTCTCTTGCCTTGGTTTCTTTCATTTTACCAAGGTCGGTTTCGCTGGCACGGCGCAGCACTTTTTTCATATCCGGGTTGTGCTCATCTGCCTTATTCTTTTTCAATTGCAGGCGCACCAGTTCCCCTGTCATATTTACACTGCCTACATCAAAGCCGCTTACACCTTCCACTGCCACCATATCACCTTTTTCGTAAGTATGCAGGGTAGTGTTTCTAAAAAAATCTTTGCGGCTGCCATTATTGAAGCTTACTTCAATTACACGACAACTGCTTTCCATATCGCTTATTGGTAAATTAGCCAGCCAGTCGTACACATTCATACGGTTACAACCGCCGGTACTGCAACTGCCGTGGCTTTGGCAGCCGCCGGGTGCACTGCTTGTTCCGCAACCTCCGCTTCCACATCCCATATTGGTTAATTAAGAATTAAAAATTAAGAATTAGGAATCTGCGGGCCGGGCAGATGAATTACTATTGGACTTCGGTGGCAACAGTTGTTTGTTATTTTTTCTTTTTGATAAAAAGGAAAAATAATCACTCTTGTACTGTATTTTTTATTCGGCAGGCAAAGTTCCATAATGGTATGCCGTACAAGTGAGTGACACAACGATGTTGAACAGAGATTATATGCTGGTAACAAAATAATCAATCTTAGTAATTCATGCGCTTCGGTTCAAACTCCTCAGTTCACCAAAATTACTGATTTGTTGCTAATTATATGATACAACTTAATGGAAAGGGCGTGAAAAAGCATTTTGGGGTTGGCATTGCGTTCAAT
>JAGVCC010000036.1 GCA_020059395.1 Chitinophagales bacterium
AACAAAGACCTTAGCCTTAACACCAGCATGATAAGCCTGGGCAGCTGCACCATGAAGCTGAATGCCGCCACACAGTTAATACCTGTTAGCTGGCCGGAGTTTAGCAATATGCACCCCTTTGCACCAGCATACCAATGGAAAGGCTATGCAAAAATTGTAAAAGAGCTGGAAGAGTGGCTGAGCAACATTACCGGTTTTGCTGCCACATGCTTGCAACCTAACAGCGGCGCACAAGGTGAGTACGCCGGTTTGTTAAGCATACGTGCCTACCATGCAGCGCACAATGCGGCACACCGCAATGTAATACTCATACCCATTTCTGCACACGGCACCAACCCTGCCAGTGCGGTAATGGCCGGCTTTAAAGTGGTGGTTACAAAATGCGATGAAGCTGGTAATATTGATGTAGCCGATTTACAATTAAATGCCGAAAAATATAAAGACAGCCTTGCCGGTTTAATGGTTACTTACCCCAGCACACACGGTGTGTTTGAAGAAAGCATTAAACAAATATGCAGCATTATACATGATAATGGTGGCCTGGTATATATGGATGGTGCCAACATGAATGCACAGGTGGGCTTAACCAGCCCCGGCAATATTGGTGCCGATGTGTGCCATTTAAATTTGCATAAAACATTTGCCATACCGCATGGCGGCGGAGGCCCGGGCATGGGCCCTATTTGTGTAAACGAGAAGCTGGCGCCTTACCTGCCCTCACACATAGTGAGTAGTCAGTGGTCAGCAGTGAGTGGCGCACTCACAACTCACAACTCACAACTCACATCCGCAGTAAGCGCCGCCCCCTACGGCAGCGCAAGCATCCTGCTCATTAGTTATGCTTACATAAAAATGCTGGGGCCTGTGGGCCTGCGCAAAAGCACCGAGTACGCCATACTAAATGCTAACTACATGAAGGCAAGACTGGAAAACGATTATAAAATTTTATACAGCGGCGTAAACGGCACTTGTGCCCACGAATTTATTGTAGACCTGCGCCCTTTTAAACAAAGTGCCGGTATTGAGGCAGAAGATGTGGCCAAACGTTTAATGGATTATAACTTTCATGCGCCTACATTAAGTTTTCCGGTGGCGGGTACCATTATGATTGAGCCAACCGAAAGTGAAGACAAAGCCGAGCTTGACCGCTTTTGCGATGCACTGCTTAGCATACGCAACGAAATACGTGCTATAGAAGAAGGCAATGCAGACAAAGCAGACAACCCCTTAAAACATGCGCCGCACACACAATTTGTAATAACTGCTAACCAATGGCAACATGCGTACAGCCGTGAAACTGCCGCCTACCCGTTAGACTATGTGCGCCACAATAAATTTTGGCCCAGCATAAGCCGTGTTAACAACACCTACGGCGACCGCAACCTGGTTTGCACCTGCGAACCTGTAGAGAGTTATATGGAAGTAGCCAACAGCTAACCTTATATTTATAATACTGTAAAAATCCTGGCCCGGTGCCGGGATTTTTTTTTGTACAGCCATTACACTTGCAGCGACCAAGTTGTTGATTTTTAAATTAATAAGCTGCATTTTAAAAAATTGTTGCCAAAAAATATTTTTAAGTGTACCAGAAGAATAACAATTAAAATTAGCAGCAATTAACAGTATGAAAATGTAAGCTTTACTAATTTTGAAAAGAATGCAATTTCGTGTAATATTGTGTTGCCTGCCAGCATTTTGACACACCCTAATTATGCAAGTAAATTTTATCGGACACGGACTTCATTCCGAAAATCAAATTAATGTTGGTGACCAAATTGCGACATCACTTGAAAGCAATCTTTATGAAACTTTCTATGGACTTGTTGCATTTGCAGCAGTTTCAGGAATTAGCAAACTTCTAAAATCAATTGACAAAGCAAGGGGTAATTATAAAAGGATAGTTTTTTTCATTGGCGTGGACAATAAAGGAACATCAAAACAAGCACTTGAATTACTTGTAGAGAAAAATATCGAATCATATATTTATCATCGAGACGAAGAATTTATTACTTATCATCCTAAGCTATTTTTATTTGAAGGAGAAACCCATACAAGAGTAATACTCGGTTCTTCCAATATGACCCACTCTGGATTTTTTAATAACATTGAAGCATCAATTCAACTTGATTTTCAACATAAAAGTGACAAGCAAGGCAATAAATTACTTTCTGAAATTAAAGATTACTACAAAGACATTTTTAGCTTAGAAAGTAAATCTGTTTTTAAACTTGACAACGAGTTAATAAAAAAATATGATGAGCAAGGTTTGCTTTACTCACAGTTCTCTTTAGAATCAAACACGGAGAAGGAAATGCCATCAAATGATGGAGAAAATCCTGAAAATAATATTGAGGTTTCCTATCCACAAGATTTTGAGTTTGGACAAGGTGAATTACCTGATGATAGACCAAGTGTTGACAGACCCGTCGAATTAAGCGAAACTGACTTTGAGAATTTTGATATTATCTTGCCTCAATATGTTGAGTATAAAAACACAGTAAATCCAACTGGCGTAATTAATGACGCTACAAAAAGAGTAGAAAACAGACCATTGGTAAATTGGTACAACAGAATTAAAGAGTTAATTAGAAATGAAATTTTACCAGTTGAGTTAGAACTCAAGCTAATTGAAGCAGGCTTTCCAGTAGGCGATGGTAAATATGCAAGGAGTGCATACATATGGGAACAAAATTTTCAAAAGCTAAAGGAATATATGGTTTTGCACAAGCAAACAAAAGCATATGTACCACAGGTTAAAGACAACAAACATCCCGACTATGCTTTAGGACAATGGTTTGCAAGGCAAAAATTAAGAAAAAAGAAAAAAGTAACACCTTACTTTTTAGAAGGTGAACTTGAAAAACTTGAATCGCCAGATATACAATTTAGATGGGAAACTTTAAATGCAGGTGGAAAATCAGATGATGATGTATGGTTAGATAGTTATTTTGAACTTGAGAAAGTTTGGCTTGAAAGAGAGGATAAACTTAGACTTCCATTGCAAACTGAAAAGGAAGGTGGTTGGTTAAATGACCAAGTAACAATACATAACAACAAGAATAAAAAAAAGGCTAAAGGCGAAATTATAAAATTACTTCCTGAAAGAGCTTCAATTCTTGAAGACTTGTGTGGGAAACATATTTGGAATTGGGAACAGTACAAGAGAGAACAAATACTGAATTCACAAATTGAAAGATATTTAGAATTCCGAAAGAAATATCCTAACGAAAAACCTGAGAGTGACAGAAGTTTTGACGATGTTTTACAATGGAAATCTCAAACAAGATACAGGTATAAAGGCGACACATCCGAAAAAAACAAATGGCGAATGGATATTTTAAATTCTGACAGAGTAAAGTTTCCGTGGGACGAATAGTGTCTGCTAATATGCCAGCAGGCAACATTGGTATTGCTGCAAGTGGGGCTGGACGTTGTTAGCTTCGGCTGCAGTTTGTCTCGTCCTGAAATAGGTTTACACAAAAAAGTAAACTTATGGACATTAAAAAACAAGCGGTTTATGAATACCTCACACTGGGATTCATAAACCGGCAGCTTGCCAGCAAGTATGGTGTA
>JAGVCC010000184.1 GCA_020059395.1 Chitinophagales bacterium
AAAGAAAAATTTAAGGATGATGCGGAGGCAACAAAGATGTTGAGCAGGGTGCAAAGGAAGGGGTATGCAACGAAATAGCCCCCTGTCCCCCGAAGGGGGAACTTAGGTGGAGGTTTCATTTGTTAGTTGTAAGTTCTTGTAAATTTAATTGAAGTTTTTTTTACCAGCTTTTGTTCTCTGATTGAACTGCAGTGGCGACGCTCCGTTCAACTGAAGAATTACCATTAAGCTTTTATCGAAGCGATTTTATAATCTGTGTTAATCCGTGTAATCTGTGAGAAAAACTTTTATGCAAAAACTTAAAACACTTCTTCTCTTATTGTTGCTGCCTATTACAATATTAGCACAACAAGATTCTGTCCTTTCTGGAGCCTATAAATGGAAAACAGCGATACCTATAATTGATAAGATAAGCAGCAGCATTTTACTTGAAGGAACTGTGCATGATTTTAAATGGATGCAAATAACTTCCAACGTTATTACAAGTGCAAAAAAAATTAAGCAACATGTTGCAGCTTCTTATGAGCAACTCATCATCGTTAAATCCGGCAGTTTAAAAATTTCATTTAACGGCTTCTCTTATAATCTTACTGCAAACAGTGCGGTAATTTTATTACCCGGCCAAAAATACTCCATCAAAAAAACAGGCAAAGGAGCAGTTGAATTTTTTGCAATGAAATACAGCAGCAAAAAACAAGCTGATGCCAAAAGAGGAGGAAAGTCATTTGTAAAAATCTGGGAAGGCATTCCTTTTAAGCCTAATAACAACGGTGGTGGCCGCCGTGATTTTTTTGAACAACCCACACCCATGCAAAAAAGATTCGAAATGCATGTAACCACTTTAAAAGAAGGATTAAAAAGCCATGAGCCGCATACCCACCGTGCCGAAGAAATAGTGTGGATGCTGGAAGGAGAAACAGAAATGCAGTTGGGCAATGCAATTGTGAAAACAGCAGTGGGTGGTTTTTATTATCTCGGTAGCAATGTATCTCATGCAATAAAAAATATTGGTACAAAGGCGGCAACCTATTTTGCTTTTCAATTTGAATAAATAATAGGAATGCTGATGGAGCGGATTAAGCAGATGAGTACGGATTTATTTTGTGTATCTATTTAAAACTGTTTTCAAACCGATAAAAAATATTATGATAAAAAAATCTGCGTATATCCGTTTCATCTGCGTTATCTGCGTTCCAATTGTTTTTTCCGCACAAATAACCGCACAAATAAAACTTCCTCAAATTGTACGGGACAGTATGATTTTGCAAAGAGATGCCAACATTAAAATTTGGGGCTGGGCTTCTGCTGGTGAAAAAATTACCGTACAACTCAATAACAAAACATACAAAACAAAAGCAGCTGCAAATGGCAATTGGGCAGTTACTGTTGCTCCGGTAAAAGCTGGTGGGCCGCACAACATGAGCATAACCGGAAAAAATAAAATTGTATTAAAAGATATTTTATTTGGGGATGTATGGTTTTGCAGCGGGCAAAGCAATATGGTGCATCAGTTAAACATTCATGATGTTACTTATGCAAAAGAAATTGCGGAAGCTAATAACAGTAATATCAGGCAGTTTTTAGTGCCCACTGTTACCAGCCTGCAAGAGCCGCAGGCAAACCTGCCTTCAGGGTTATGGAAATATGCTGTTGGCGAAGATGTAAGGCCCTTCTCTGCCGTGGCTTATTTTTTTGCAAAAAAATTGTATGAAAAATATCAGGTACCCATTGGTATCATAAATGCCAGTTGGGGTGGCACACCTATTGAAGCATGGACAAGTGAAGAAGGTTTGAAAGATTTTTCAACAATTATAAATACTATTCAAAAAAATAGGGAAACTGATTCTATCAACAGATTAACCAGAAGGCCTTTTTCAGATAGTGTATTCAGGAAAACAGTGGATAAAGGGTTGACAGGTGATAAAAAATGGTATGATGAAACGTACACACCTAAAGGATGGAAGAACATCAACATTCCCGGTTATTGGGAAGACCAGGGCATAAAAGATTTGAACGGTGTAGTGTGGTACAGAAAAGAAATTGATATACCAGCATCAATGATTGGTAAATCAGCAAAAGTTTTTTTAGGAAGAATTGTGGATGCGGATGTATTATATATAAATGGAAAACAGGTTGGCGGTACCGGCTATCAGTATCCTCAAAGAAGATATAATGTTCCTGCAGATGTATTAAAAGCCGGTAAAAATATTTTTGTTATTAAAGTAACCAATAATGCTGGTAAGGGCGGGTTTGTTCCCGATAAACCATATTGTATTTTTTCTGGCAGCGATACAGTTGATTTAAAAGGCACCTGGCAATATAAAGTAGGAGAAATTTTTGTGCCCGGCACTGGTGGCTTTGGAGGCGTTGGTATTGCAGCACATCTGCAACCTGCTGCTTTATACAATGCAATGGTAGCTCCTCTTATAAATTATACTATCAAAGGTTTTTGCTGGTACCAGGGAGAAAGCAATGCAGGCAGAGCAGAGGAATATGCAAAATTACAACCGGCACAAATTATTGACTGGAGAAATAAATGGCAATTGGGTGAGCTGCCTTTTCTTTTTGTACAACTTCCCGGCTTTATGGATTATAATTACCTGCCTTCAGAAAGTGGTTGGGCAATGCTGAGAGAATCGCAATTAAAATCTTTATCAGTGCCCAATACAGCAATGGCAGTTGCTATTGATTTGGGCGAATGGAATGACATTCATCCCGATAATAAAAAAGATGTGGGTGAACGACTTGCTTTGGCGGCTATGAAATTGGCATACGGCGAAAATATTGTTCACTCAGGGCCGCTTTATCAATCGCATATAACAGAAGGAAATAAAATTAGCATCAGCTTTAGCAATACCGGCAGTGGTTTAATTACGAATGATAACGAAGCACCAGCAGAATTTGCCATTGCCGGTGCCGATAAAAAATTTGTATGGGCACAAACAAAATTAGAAGCTGGTAAAATTATTGTTTGGAGTGATGTGGTAAAAGAACCAAAATATATACGATATGCGTGGGCCGATAATCCGGTGAATGCAAATGTGTATAATAAGGAAGGGTTACCAGCATCGCCTTTTGAAATTGTGATTAAGAATTAACCATACAAGACATATAAGAAATACAAGTTTTCTTATATGCCTTGTATTACTTGTATGGTGCAAAAAAAGATGAATAACGAACAGAACGTATCCCGAAAGCATTCGGGATACGATGCAACGATGATGCCATGAAAGACCAATGCTGGTAACAAAATAAAAATAGTAAATGAAAAAAATATTTTTTCTTATTGCTTGTATAGCAACATTAAATGCAGTTGCACAATTCGGCAACCCTGCATGGCGGGGTAAAAAAGCTGCTGTAGTGCTTACTTATGATGATGCCATTAACGAACACTTAGATAATGCCGTTCCCGTTTTAGATTCATTGAATTTAAAAGCCACTTTTTACGTTACTGCTTTTTCCACCTCTGTGCAAACAAGGTTGAACGATTGGAAAAACCTTGCCATTAAAGGTTACGAGTTGGGTAATCATACCTTATTTCACCCCTGCGTTGGCGGCACCGGCAGGGAGTGGGTAAGTAAGCAAAATGATTTGAGAAATTATTCTGTTAAGCGAATGGAAAACGAAGTACGTATGACGAATTTGTTTTTACAATCTTTAGATGGCAAAACAAAAAGAACATTTGCATTTACCTGTGGCGATATGAAGATTGAGGACTCATTATTTATGAACGGCATGAAACCTGATTTTGTAGCCGCAAGAGCCGTACGGGATGAAATGCATAAAATAAATGAAATAGACTTATACAGTATAGATTGCTATGTAGTAAACAATCACAGCTTTGAGCAAATGAAAGAATGGGTAGATAAAGCCATTACAACAAACTCGTTACTGGTTATTTTATTTCATGGTGTGGGTGGCGGCAACAGTTTAAATGTTTCTATTGATGACCACCGTAAAATTCTTTCTTACATAAAGCAACAGGAAAATAACATTTGGGTAGCACCACTGGTTGAAGCGGCGGAGTATATAAAATCATATCAAAATCGGTAGTATGAAAAAGAACCAATCATCCCGGAGAAAATTTATTTACACCACAGGTATCACTGCATTAGGTTTGCCATTGCTTTCTTCATTCAGTAATTGCAATCCTTCAACGCAAAACAAAAAAACTATGAATAAAAATAAACTCGGTGTGGCTTTGGTTGGCTTGGGTGGTTATGCCACCAGCCAGTTAGCACCGGCGCTGCTGCAAACCGCACATTGTTACCTGGCAGGTATTGTTACCGGCACACCATCTAAAGCCGCCGCTTGGAAAGAGAAATACAACATACCCGATAAAAATATTTACAACTACGATACTTACGATGCTATAAAAGATAACCCCGATATTGATATTATTTATGTGGTGCTGCCCAACAGTATGCATGCAGCATATACCATCCGTGGCTTTGAAGCAGGCAAACATGTTATTTGCGAAAAGCCAATGGCATTATCGGTTACAGAATGTGATGCAATGATTGCAGCCGCTAAAAAAGCAAACAAATTTTTATCCATTGGTTATCGTTTGCATTACGACCCGTACAATTTGGAAATGGTGAGGCTGGCAAAAGATAAAGTATATGGCGATGTAAAAAAGATAACTTCTGGCTTTGGGTTTAATGCACAAAAAGGTATTTGGCGGTTAGATAAAAAACTGGCAGGCGGCGGCCCTTTAATGGATTTAGGTATTTACTGTATGCAGGGCTTAATGTATGTTACTGGCATGGAGCCGGTGGCCGTTACTGCACAGCAATCACCAATTAGCGATGCCACAAAATTTATAGATATTGAAGAAACACTTACCTGCCAGTTTGAAATGCCTAAAGGTATCAGAGCGGAATTTGTTACCAGTTATACCGACAGTCATAACTTTTTAAAAGCCGAAGCAGAAAATGGCTGGTTTCAAATAAGCCCTGCTTTTAATTACTATGGATTGAAAGGAAAAACATCCGATGGGAAAAAAGTTGAGTTTGCTCCATTATCTCAGCAGGCAAAGCAAATGGATGGAATTGCATTGTCTATTAAAGAAGGCAAGCCTTCTAAAGTACCGGGAGAAATGGGCAGACGGGATGTAAAAATTATTGAAGCGATTTATGAGGCGATGAGGACGGGGAAAAGGGTTATAGTATAAATTTAATGTTGATTAACAATAACTTAGAATAATTATTTTGACTATTGACTGTCAATAGTCAATAGTCAAAATTTGTGTTTACAT
>JAGVCC010000186.1 GCA_020059395.1 Chitinophagales bacterium
AAAGATGTTTACCTGAACCGCTATCACATGTATAAAATGCAGGGCAACTTTGCAGCTGCAATAAATGCGCTGGATTCTTTTAATATTTTAAACGACAGTATACAGCACAAAAAAGATGCAGACAGGGTGGAGTTTGCAGATGCCCGCTATCAGGCAGAAAAAAAAGAAATTGAAATTGGGCAGCTGCAGGCAGAAAAAGAAGTACAGCGCCTTAACCTGCTGCAGAAAAATACTTTAAACTATGTGCTTATTGCTGCGGCACTTTTAATAAGCCTTATTTCTTTTTTATTTTTTAGAAACTTTAAGCAAAAACAAAAACTGCAACAGCAAAGAATTGGAGAGCTGGAAACAGAAAAGCAGCTTGCTGCAACCGAATCTGTTCTAAAAGGTGAAGAACAGGAACGTACCCGTTTGGCAAAAGATTTACATGATGGCCTTGGAGGTATGTTATCAGGAATAAAATTTTCACTTAATAACATGAAAGGAAATTTAATAATGACGCCTGATAATGCACAGGCATTTGAACGCAGCATGGATATGCTGGACAGTTCGATAAAAGAAATGCGCCGTGTTGCACATAATATGATGCCCGAAGCATTGGTAAAATTTGGACTGGATACAGCACTGAAAGATTTTTGCAATGATATTAACCAGAGCGGTGCATTAAAAATTAACTACCAAAGTATTGGTATGGAAAATGCTGCTGTGGAACAAACCACAGCCATTACTATTTACCGTATTGTGCAGGAGCTTATAAATAATACCATAAAGCATGCTGCTGCAAAAACAGCTATTGTGCAGGTAACAAAATCAAACAATCAATTTTCTATAACGGTTGAAGATGATGGCAAGGGTTTTAATCCCGTAATTTTACAAAGTGCAAAAGGGATAGGTTGGACAAACATCCAAAGCCGTGTGGATTTTTTAAAAGGAACAATGGATGTACAGTCTGATGAAGGGAAAGGCTCTTCTGTTCATATAGAATTAAATGTATGAGGCATTACTTAATTGCAGTAAGTGTAGTTTTTTGTGCAGCCCTGCAAACGGCTGCACAAAATATTTTGGGTAATGATACAGCTGCTGCTAACAGGCTGAATGAGTATGCCGCAAAAATTCAGTTTTCCGATCCGATAAAAGCCATTGGCACCATTGAGTCATCAATAGCAATATGTACAAAAATTAATTACTCTTACGGGCTTTCAGTTGCATACAGTTTACGGGCCGGTCTGCTGTTTTACGAAATGAAATTAGACAGCAGTAAACTGCTGCTTGATAAAGCTTATGTAGCAATAATCAATAAAAAAGATAAAGTATCCACAACGCAGGCTGCTACAATTTTAAACCGTTACGCCGCTATTTTTCAGCGCAGGCAAAATTATGATTCAGCTGTTGGGTACTATTTAAAGGCCATGAATATTTTTACTGAAAACGGCGAAGAACTGAAGATTATAAATTCTTATTACAATCTTTCCGGCATTTATAAATATTTAAACGATACGGCTAAAATGTTTTTTTATGCTGGGGAAACAAACCGCCTTGCTGTAAAAGCAAAAGATACCGGCTTAATAATACGTGGCCTGATTACATTAGCCGATGCATATAATTTTATAAAAAATTACGACAGCACATTTCTCATTTCTAAAAAAGGGCTTGCACTGGCAAAGCCGCAGGGTATAACATTTGCCATTGGCATTTTTAATAATTTTACAGGGCAGTATTTTGCTAATAAAGCTTTGCAATATGATTCTGCAATATATTATTACAACGCAGCACTAGCCTCTTTTGAAGCCATAAACACACAATATGATATTGCCCTTGTACTGCAAAATTTAGGACAGGTTTATTTAAAAAAGAAAGATTACAGCAATGCGCTAAAGTTTTCTAAACAGGCTGCAGCGCTGGCGCAGGAATATAATTTTGATGATGTGCGTACCGTAAGCTTTTTAAATTTGGTCTATGCAGAAGAGCAGGTTGGGAATATTACAGAAAGTTTCCGGTACTTAAAAAAATATACAGCACTAAACGACTCTGTACAAAACCGCAACAGTCAGAAAAAAGTTTTTGAGCTGGAAACAAAATATCAGGCACAAAAAAAAGAAGTGGAACTGCAGGCGCAACAAAAAATTATTGCACAAAAAAATTCACTTAATTATTTACTTGCGGGCAGTACGCTGCTGTTATTAATTACGCTTTCGCTGTTGTACCTTAACTACCGGGATAAACAAAAATTGCAGCAACAACGCATTGCTGATTTAGAAACACAGCAGCAACTTACTGCTACCGAAGCAGTGCTTAAAGGCGAAGAGCAGGAACGTACCCGCCTGGCAAAAGATTTGCATGATGGATTGGGTGGCATGTTAAGCGGTATTAAATATGCTATGGGCACCATGAAAGGGAATTTAGTTATGACACCCGAAAACGGACAGGCATTTGAACGGAGTATGGATATGCTGGACAGCTCTATAAAAGAAATGCGCCGTGTAGCACATAATATGATGCCTGAAGCTTTGGTGAAATTTGGGCTGGATACAGCAATGAGAGATTTTTGTAATGATATTAACAAGAGCGGTGCATTAAAAATAAACTATCAAAGCATTGGTATGGATGGTGCAGCAGTACCACAAACAACAGCTATAACAATTTACCGGATTGTACAGGAGCTTATAAATAATACAATGAAACATGCTGCAGCCCAAACAGCTATTGTGCAGCTTACAAAATTGAATAACCTGCTTTCTGTTACTGTAGAAGATGATGGTAAAGGGTTTGAAAAAACTATTTTACAACAGTCCAAAGGCATAGGCTGGGCAAATATTCAAAGCCGGGTGGAGTTTTTAAAGGGTACAATAGATATACTGAGCAGCGAAGGCAACGGCACATCAGTTCACATAGAAATAAATACATAATGCGTACAAAAGTTTTTATAGTAGATGACCATTACATGGTAATTGAAGGCATTCGCTCTTTATTACAAAATGAAAAGGATATTGAATGGACAGGTCATGCATCTAATGCAGCAAGTTGCCTGGCTTTTTTACAGCAGCAACAGCCCGATGTTATTTTAATGGATATAAACCTGCCAGATAAAAGCGGTATTGATTTATGTAAAGAAGTAAGGGAAAAATACCCTGCGGTTTTTGTAATAGGCTTAAGCACATTTAATCAGCAAAGTTTTATACAAAAAATGATGGGAAACGGGGCCAGCGGTTATGTACTTAAAAATGCCACTCAGGAAGAGTTGATGGAAGCCATTGCTGCAGTGTCCGCTGGTAAAACATTTTTAAGTGATGAGGTAGCACAATCGCTGCGTAAAAATAATGAAGGGGAAATACCGGTATTAACACGCCGTGAAAAAGAAGTGCTGGAATTAATTGCCGATGGCCTTACCAATAATGAAATTGCACAAAAACTTTTTATAAGCGTTACCACAGTTGATACACACCGTAAAAATTTGCTGGCAAAGTTTGATGCCCGTAATATAGCATCGCTTATAAAAGCGGCTATGCAAATGCAGTTACTTTAAAGTAAGGGCTATTCAAAATCGGTATACAACAAATATTTTTTACGTATTGTTTTAAACTTAATTAAGCCCGGGTGCCAGCTTTTGCGTATGTCGGCTTCTGTTTTACGCTGTTTAATCTGCTGTTGAAAAATAGCGTTACCCGCCAGTTTATTAATAAAATTGGTTTTTAAAAAAAAGCTGTCTTTGCCAGGAAATAATTTGTATGCCTCTATAAAATATTTAAGCTGAATTTTTCCGTTTACAATTTTCAGTATCTCTTCATTGGTGCCGTCTATCTGCCAGCCATAGCAGGTTTGGTAAAAGCATTTGCTGCTTTTTGCACCGGCATTGGGCTTAGGTACAAAACTGTATAAGTTTTTTGGCATGGCAGGGTGGCCAAATATTTGAAATGGTTTATCAGTACCACGGCCTTCGCTAAAAACAGTGCCTTCAAAAAAACAGGTGCTGGGGTACAGGTAAATGCTTTGCATGGTTTTAATATTTGGGCTTGGCATTACAGGCAGCACATATTTACTCTTATGGTCGTAGTTTTTGCATTTAATAACTGTAACATGAAACGGTGTGTCCTTGCTGGGCTTTGTAGTAATATTATAAGCATTAACAGCATTAGCTTCTTTGCTCAGCATGTTTTCACCAGCAAGCATTAATGCATACTCGCCTATCGTCATGCCATACACAATAGGTACAGGCTGCATGCCAATAAAACTTTTGTATTTCATATCAAGCACCGGGCCGTCAACATAAAAGCCATTGGGGTTGGGCCGGTCTAAAATCATTAAAGGCTTGTGGTTTTCCAATGCTGCTTCTAAATAATACTCCAGCGATGATATGTAGGTATAAAAACGTACTCCCACATCCTGTATATCAAAAATTAAAACATCCACGCCTTTAAAATCTTCCGCAGTGGGTTTTTTATGGTTGCCATAAAGGCTTATAACCGGAATGCCTGTTTTACTGTCTTTAGCGTCGCCTACATGTTCGCCTGCATCTGCGCTGCCTCTAAAGCCATGCTCCGGCCCAAAAATTTTTACAATGTTAATGCCGCTTTTTACAAGGGTATCCACCAGATGTGTATTACCTACCATGCTGGTTTGGTTGGCAAATACTGCCACTGCTTTTCCTTTTAATAAAGGCAGGTACACTTCCATTCTGTCGGCACCAGTAATAATTTTTTGAGTATTTAATGGGTTAAGGGTTTTGTTGTTTGTTTGCCCGGCAGCAATTAAACAATTAAACAATACAGCAATGGAACAGATGTACATTTTCATGCTATAAAGTTGCCGAAAACTTTTTAAAACACTCTGCCATTTATCAATTAATTTGCAGCCGCTTTCAAATAATTGTTACACTGCTGTATAATAAGAGCCCTTGCCGAATACAGCTTTAAAAGTACAAGTGAGTGACACAACGATGTTGAACAGCGTTTATTAGTTGACAACAAAAAAAATAAAAATGAGTACAGCAAAAAACGGCGATAATGTAAAAGTGCATTATACAGGCAAATTAACCAGTGGTGAACAGTTTGATTCAAGCGCCGGACGGGAACCACTGGAGTTTACAGTTGGCGCCGGACAAATGATTAAAGGTTTTGATGCTGCAATACCTGGTATGGCAGTGGGTGATAAAAAAACAATCAATATTGCACCGGTTGATGGCTATGGCGAAAAAGACCCAAAGGCTATTATTGAATTTCCTAAAGAGCATGTACCGGCTGATATGAAGCTTGAACCCGGAATGCCATTAACACTAAGCGACCAGCAGGGTAATCCTGTGCCGGTGGTGGTGATTGAAGTAAAAGACGATTTTATAATTTTAGATGCTAACCACTTTTTAGCCGGACAAGAATTGATATTTGATATTGAATTGGTTTCTATTAATTGATAATTTTATAATTGATAATGGATAATGAAGCAGTTTGCCCCGCAAGCTGCTTTTTTATTTTATAATTGCATCAAAAGGTTTAAATTATCCATTACCCAATTATCCATTATTTATTACTTTTAAGCATGATTCAAATAAGCCCCGATACCATCGCCGACCGCTTTATGCGTTATGTACGCATTGATACACAAAGCGACCCCAACGGCACTGTCCATCCTACAACAGAAAAGCAAAAAGACTTAAGTAAATTATTGCTGAAAGAATTATATGGCATGGGTATTACCGATGCCAGTACCGATGAATATGGGTATGTGTACGCAACAATACCCGGCAACAGCGATAAAAAAGATATTCCTGCTATTTGCTTTTGTGCGCATGTGGATACAGCGCCTGATTGCAGCGGCTATAATGTAAAGCCCATACACCACCGTTATTACGATGGCAATGATATTGTACTGCCTGATGATAATACACAGATACTAAATGTAAACAATTCGCCTTACTTAAAAGAGCACATTGGTTATGGCGTAATAACTGCCAGTGGTTTAACTTTATTGGGTGCGGATGATAAAAGCGGTGTGGCCGCTATTATGGAAGCTGCGTTGTATTTTATACAGAACCCACGCCTTAAACACGGCGATATAAAAATTTTATTTACGCCAGATGAAGAAGTGGGGAAGGGTACTGCAAAAATGGATATGCAAAAACTGGGTGCTGCTTTTGGTTACACACTGGATGGAGGCGAAGCAGGGAGTTTAGAGGATGAAACTTTTAGTGCAGATGGTGCCACCATTATCATTAATGGTGTTATTACCCACCCCGGTTATGCAAAAAATAAACTGGTGAATGCATTAAAAATTGCTAGCGCTGTATTAGATGCATTGCCAAAAAATGAATGGAGCCCGGAGACAACAGAAAAAATGCAGGGCTTTGTACATCCGGTGGCAGTAAATGGCATTGCAGAAAAAGCTACTCTGCAATTTATTGTACGTGATTTTGATGATGCCATGTTACAGCAGCACCATGCAAGGTTAAAGGCTGTTGCAGAAAATGTGGTGGCAACATTTGCCGGTGCCACCATGCAGTACAGCATACAGGAGCAATATCGCAATATGAAAAATGTGCTCAACAATCATCCGCAGGTGGCAGCCTACGCAGCCGAAGCCATACAGCGTGCCGGACTTACGGTAAAAAAGGAAAGCATACGCGGCGGCACCGATGGCAGCCGCTTTAGTTATATAGGAATGCCCTGCCCTAATATTTTTACAGGTATGCAAAACATACACAGCAAACTGGAGTGGATTGGCACTAAAGACATGGCCAAAGCGGCTGAAACAATTGTGCATTTGAGTATGATTTGGGAGGAGCATGCCTGATGATTTTTACACAGCTGTAATGAAAGTATTTTAAGAAGCTACAATAACTAAAAATAAATTTGTGTTGCATTTTTACGCTGCCGATAAAATTTTTACTGGAGCCGAATGGCTTGAAAACAAAGTGGTAGTTGTTGAAAATAACCGCATCAGGGAAATTATTCCTTTTACAGAAAACGCCATTCATTTTACCAACGCCTTTATTGCCCCTGCGTTTATCGACCTGCAGATTTACGGCGCAGGCGAAAAATTATTTGCGCTTTATCCTGAAAAAGACGCCTTAAAAAAATTGGTTGATTATTGCCGCAGTGGCGGCGCTGCATATTGCATGCCTACGGTAGCCACCAACCATTACGATGTATTTTATAAATGTATTGATGCTGTAAAAGATTACTGGAATGATGGCGGCACAGGCGTTTTAGGGTTACACATAGAAGGCCCCTGGATAAGTGCTGCCAAACGTGGTGCCCATGTGGAAGCATGTATTCATACTCCAGCATTGCAGCAGGTAAAAGATTTACTGGAGTATGGAAAAGGTGTAATTAAAATTATTACACTGGCACCTGAAGTTTGCAGTCAGGAGATTATTGATTTAATTCTTTCTTACAACATCATTATTTCTGCGGGGCACAGCAATGCAACGTATGAAGAAGCAACTACTGCTTTTAATAACGGGATTGCTGCCGCCACTCATTTATACAATGCCATGAGCCCGCTGCAACACCGTAACCCTGGTATGGTAGGTGCAATATTGAATCATAATAAAGTTATGAGCAGCATTATTCCCGACGGACACCATGTTGATTTTGCAGCCGTCCGCATTGCCAAACAAATAATGAAAGAACGGTTGTTTGTAATAACAGATGCGGTTACTGAAACTACAGCAGGTTATTACCCACATCATTTTGCAGGAGATAAATATGAAAGCAACGGCATACTCAGCGGCAGTGCATTAACCATGAGCAAAGCAGTTAAAAATTTAGTGCAGTATTGCGGTGTTGAATTAACAGAAGCATTGCGTATGTGCAGCCTGTATCCGGCACAGGTTATGCAAATGGAAAATGAATTAGGGGTAATACAACCTGGCGCTGCAGCTGCAATGGTGGTAATGAATGAAAATTATGAAGTGCTGAAAATGATGGGCAATTAAAAAACAGTATGACACAACCTGTACATAAAGATCCTCTGCATGGCATTACCTTAAAAGCCATTTTAGAGTATTTGGTAAACAAATATGGCTGGGAAGAATTGGGCGACACCATCCGCATTAATTGTTTTATTGATAATCCCAGTATTAATTCTTCTTTAAAGTTTTTGCGTAAAACTGAGTGGGCACGTAAAAAAGTGGAGGCGCTGTATATAAGTTCAGTTGATTATGATAAACATTAAACAACTTTACAAATGAACGGCGAAAAAAAATTAAGTACACTGTTAAAAACACTGAAGCCAAAGCATAATGCCGGAGATTATGTTTTTTGTTTTGTACACGACTTGACAACTATAAACATTGATGCTGCTGTTTTAATTTTTAAAGAACAAGAAGGCAGTACCATCATAATAAAAAAAGAACTGGCAGACAGTTTGAAACTTGGCTATTCTTTCGTTTCCGCATGGATTACTTTAACAGTTTACTCCTCATTAGAAGCTGTTGGTTTAACTGCTGCATTTTCTACCGCACTTGCTAACGCTGGCATTAGTTGTAATGTGGTTGCTGCATTTCACCACGATCATATTTTTGTAGATAGAAAAGATATAGAAAAAGCAATGAAAATTTTAGAAAGTCTATCAGAATAACACCCGCTATCTACTGCCAGCCAAAATGATTATATTGTGATGAATAAAAAACATGGAAATACAGAAAGATATACGCCTTGCCGTTTTAATTGATGCCGACAATGTGCCTTACAGCAACATTAAAGGCGTGATGGAAGAAATTGCCAAATACGGTACACCCACTTTTAAACGTATTTACGGCGACTGGACAAAACCGACCGTTAGCGGCTGGAAAAATGTGTTATTGGAAAATGCCATCACACCCATTCAGCAATACAGTTACACCACCGGCAAAAACAGCAGCGACAGTGCCTTGATTATTGATGCCATGGATATTTTATACTCCGGCAAAGCGGATGGTTTTTGCATTGTAAGCAGCGACAGCGATTTTACACGCCTTGCAACAAGATTAAGGGAAGCCGGTATGAAGGTATTTGGCATTGGCCAGAAAAAAACACCAAACGCATTTATTGTAGCCTGCGATAAATTTATTTACATGGAAATTATTCCTGTATTTGAAGCCGAGGCGGAAGAAACTGCAACAGTTAAAACAAAAGCTGCCAGTCCAAAACCAAAAAGTTTTGTAGAAAAAGTAAATAAAGAAACGCTGAAATTAATTGCACAAACCATTAACGATTTGGCCGATGAAAACGGCTGGGCTTTTTTAGGTGATGTTGGCAACCTCGTTTTAAAAAAACAACCCAACTTCGATTCCCGAAATTATGGCTTTCAAAAACTAACACCGCTGATAAAATCTTTACCGCAATTTGAAATTGACAAAAGAGAAACGGATAAGGCGGGGATAAAGTTGGTGTATATTAAAAACCGTGAGTAGGAAAACGTCAGTCGTCAGTAGTGAGCCGTGAGTAGATACTGTGTAAAAGTTGCATAAGGCTGAAATACGAAGACTCTTACTCACAACTCACCATTCACCACTCACGTATCACCACTCACTTTTCACGGCTTCCCTCATACAACTCATACTCAAACAACCGGCAGTCAATTTTACTTGTAAAAAATTCTATGCGGCGTTTTGGTTTAAGTCCAATTTTTTTTGCAAGTTCCAGGTTGCCTGTAAAAATATACCCAGTGTACCCTTTGCATTCTTTTTTTAAAAAATCACCCATACGTTTGTAAGTAGCAGCCAGTTCATCTTCCAAACCCAGCCGGTCGCCGTACTCCGGGTTAAAAAATACGATGCCCTTATTTTCATTGGGCAATATGGTTTTTTCAAAATCGCATACGGCAAATTCAATCAGCTCTTCCACACCGGCAATGCCTGCATTTATTTTGGTAACATTTACGGCATCTTCACTAATATCGGTGGCAATAATTTTTAAATCCGGCACATCAATAACCTGCTGTTCCAGTTTTTTAAATTCGCTCATGTAAATGGCTTCATCATAACCCAGCACATGCATAAATGAATAATTATGCCTTAATAAACCTGGCTTTCTGTTGGTGGCCAGCAGTGCCGCCTCTATGGCAACCGTACCGCTGCCGCACATGGGGTTTATCACAGCAGTTTTTTTATTCCAGTTGGTAGCCAGTAAAGTAGCAGCGGCCAAGCTTTCCAGCATGGGTGCTTTACCCGGAATTTTTCTGTAACCATGTTTACTTAATGTCTCTCCCGATGTATCAATAAACAATTCTGCCACTTCTTCTTTCCAGTATAAGTGAATTACTGTTTTGTCCAGCTCAGGCCCGCTGTTGGGCCGCTGCCCTGTTTTTTCTCTAAAGCGGTCCACAATGGCATCCTTTACTTTTACATTGGCAAATAAATTATTGGTAATGGTTTCATTGCTTACGTTGCTGGTAATGCTGAAGTAGCCATCAGCTTCAATCATGTTTTCCCATTCCACGGTAAACAGTTCTTTATACAAATCGTTAGCGGTGTATGCCCTGCATTCTTTTATAGAAAATAATATTTGGCTGGCGCAGCGCAAATTCAAATTCAGCTTAATGCAATCCTGCATAGTGCCTTTTAACTCCACACCGGTTTTAAAAGTGCGTACGGGTGTAAAACCAAGTTCAATAATTTCTTTTTCTAAGTAAGGAGAAAGGCGGTTGCTGCAGGTTACTACAATGCGGCTGGTGAGGTTAAAAATTTGCATGTGCAAAGGTAACACGGATTTGGAATGGCGAATGTTGAATATCGAATATTTTCAAATTCAAAGCTCTTTTCATTCTGCACTAATACCACAACAGCGGCTAAGTACATTTTTACATTCGATATTCGCCATTCAACATTGCCTTATATTTGTATCATGCCAGTAATAAGTAGCCGTGGCCAGTTAATGCCACCATCACCCATTCGTAAATTGGTGCCTTTTGCCGAAGCGGCAAAAAAGAAAGGCATTAAAGTATATCACCTCAATATTGGTCAGCCCGATATTGAAACGCCGCAGCAATGTTTAGATGCGGTGCGCCATGCCGATTTTAAAGTGCTGGAGTACAGCCACAGTGCCGGTAACGAAAGCTACCGAAAAAAGCTAACGCAGTACTACAAAAAAGTGGGTATTGATGTTACTGCCGAACAAATCATTATAACTACCGGCGGCAGCGAGGCCATCATTTTTGGTTTTATGGCCTGTATGGATGCTGGTGATGAAGTAATTATTCCTGAACCTTTTTATGCCAACTACAATGGCTTTGCAGTGGAAGCAGGTGTTGTGGTAAAACCAATTACATCTTCTATTGAAACAGGTTTTGCATTGCCGCCCATTGAAGATTTTGAAAAAGCCATTACACCCAAAACAAAAGCCATTGTTATTTGCAACCCCAATAACCCCACCGGTTATTTATACAGCCCTGCCGAAATGGAAGTGCTGAAGCAGATAATTTTAAAACACAACCTGTATCTTTTTGCAGACGAAGCCTACCGTGAGTTTTGCTACACGGGTGCACACACAAGCGCTATGCATTTAACGGGTGTGGATGATAACATTGTTTTGATGGATACCATAAGCAAACGCTACAGCGCCTGCGGTGGCCGTATTGGTGCTTTTGTTACAAAGAATACAGCATTGCTTACTGCCGCTATGAAACTGGCGCAGGCACGGTTAAGTCCACCAAGTTTTGCGCAAATTTTAGGCGAGGCGGCTGTTGATTTACCGGATAATTATTTTGATACTACTAAAGCTGAATATAAATTACGCAGAGATACTATTGTAAAAAGATTAAACGCCATACCCGGTGTGTTTTGCCCCAACCCCGGCGGTGCTTTTTATGCCATGGCCAAACTGCCTATTGATGACAGTGATACTTTTTGCCAATGGCTGCTGGAAAGTTTTAACCACAATAACCAAACCGTTATGCTGGCACCCGCCACCGGTTTTTACGGTACACCCGGCCTTGGTAAGCAGGAAGTGCGTTTGGCGTATGTGCTAAACACCACTGCTATTAATGCGGCAATGGATTGTTTGGAGAAGGCACTGGAAGTGTATCCGGGGAGGGTGTAGTGTACAAAAGAGGTGACACCTTTTGAAAAGGTGTCACCTCTGTGCAGTATGTTTTTTTGGTACGGGCAGTTAAGCTTTGTGGAGCATCGTTGTGTCACTCACTTGTACGGATTGTTCATTATTCAGCCTTTATCTTAGCGTAGTTGTTGATCAGGCGACCAACAAAGGTGGAGTAAATTCAAAATTAATTTCACTTAAGAAGAATTGCAGGAATAAAAATTTTCTTCAGCCATTTCACAAACACATTTAAAACCTCTACATAAATTTCGCAGCTGCAAAATATATATTGATTGTAAAGCAGCAGATTTTCAAACGAATTGCTTACAACATATTTGTTTTCTGATTCGAAATGATAAATTAGGGGGTCGTCTGTTTTTCGATTATAGGCAGTTATCTGGCCGTCTTTAACTTCAATATCTATGCTGATTAAATGGAAGAAGAAAAAACAAGTGCCATTTAAAAAAATTAGGCGGAATAAATCCATGTTGGAAGAACTAAACCTAAACTCAGTTTCCTCAATTTCTAAATACAGATCTGGGAATACATACTCGGAAATATTCTTTATAGATGTATTGATTAAAGACGAGTCAATTACTGCATTTAGAGAGATGTCATTTTGTAGTTCAAGGGAATAGGTATTTGATACGCCATTTTTCTTTTTAAATTCTTTAAGCAGGCTAATGATATATTTGTCGATTGAGGTTATAATATTCTTAGGAAGCACAAAATAATCACCTTGAAAATAGTCACAGGCTTCTTCATAAGTTTTATATTCATTTTTTTATAAAAAAAAGTAGGGTGCTTTCTCCGCAGCAGGGATATGATTTGTTTCTAATTTTATTCTATCAATATAATCAGGCGAAATTTCAAGAGATGCCTTTCCGAGGTTGTCGGGAAATTTAACTACATCAAAGTTTGTCACATTTGTTTTGTGCAGCCAGTCTGCATAATCAATTGGTAACCGATATAAGTCTGTAATTAAATTTTTGTATTTTGAATTTGAATCTATTTCAGTTATTAAGTATTCCTTATAAAAATGAATATTGTCTTTTAATAAAGAACTGAATTTCTGGTTAGTCATTTTGTGTCATATTTATTCCGAAACGAGTTATTGTCGCTGTTGTTGGTCGCCTTACCAACAACAGCAGTAACCACGAAAATGCGAAAGTATTTCAAAGTCACTTTTCTTATTAAACATTAACCGAGCACCTCACTAAATTCCTGTAGTGTTAAAATATTTAAAGGTGGAAATGTATTCTTCTTTAAAGCAGTAATTGATTTGTCATTTGAAATAAGCCAAACGGCACCTGAAGCAATATAAGTATCAACAAATTTATTGTCGTCTTTATCTTTTTCAATTAAGTTAAAGTTGTAAAACACCTGCACCTGCTCAAAATTATTACTGGTTTCAAATAAACCCAGTAAATTATAAGTAACCTCCTGACCCCATTTTTGTAAAAATATTTCTTCGTATTCCAATAGTATTTCGTTGTTAACACAAAAAGAAATCCTTTCATCAAGGAATGCATCAAAAATATTTCTGTATGGAGATTTTTTGCCAATGCAGCTCAGCAGGCAGTTAGTATCAATTACTATTTTCATGCCGCTTCAAAATCTTTACTTCCGGCAGCTTTTGAGTTTAACCAGTTTTCATAAATTTCGGCAGTAAAATTATTAATAGACTCTGCCTTATTAATAGCCGCATCTAACTGTTGTGTAAAATAATAACGCAGCAAAGATTTAATTTCAGCCACCTGTTCTTCAGAGGCCATATACTTCAGACTCTTAAGCAGTTCTAACTGTAAGGATGTAAGAGGAATTTTATTTTCTGCTACGGCACTCATAAATTACTTTTTATAAAGTTAAAAAAAATACTTTGTACTGCAAGCGCCTTTTTACCCTTCACAGTTGTCATTACTGTCATACTGTTGCAGGAAGCCTCAGCAGCAATAGTAAGTTTTACATCTTCTCCTTTTTATTCCAATGTGTCACCTTTCCCGTTAACTTATTTTTTGAGTAAAAAGGAAAATTTAGTTGCAGTGTGATGGAGTTTTGGCTGATGCCAGCAATAGAAAATTTATTACTGGAAATGCTGTAGCCATATGCAATATACAAGGCGCTGATGCCAATACCACATCTTGGTGTAAACAAAAAATCATCCACCCATTTCGATTGTAAGTACTGTACCTCTGCACCTAAAAAAAAGCCGCCGCCAAAAACATCGGCACCCAGTTTATAACCAACAACATTGCTGTAAGCTTTTTTTAATGCCGTATAAAAATTGATGCCGCTGTAAACATCTGTGCCATAAACACCATGAGGGCTGCCGAGAAACCATGCTTTAGCAATACCAACCCCGGCAAAAGGCCGTTTTTGAAAACCAATACTTCCTGATATGCACCAGTTGCTTTCATGTATATCAGCTTTTAGGCGATTGTGTAAACTTGTATCGGCAGTTTGGGCACCAGCGGTATTGCACATTATAGAAACAGCAATAACAAATAAGATTCTTTTCATAGTTAAGCCTTTGTTTTTTTACTACGTTTACAAAAGCTTTAAGTTACTTTAAATGCCCCTTCAAAAACACCACTGCTTTATTCATAGCATCGGCAGTGTTGGTGTAATTAAATCCATGCCCGTCAAAATATTCATAATATTCATTGGGCACACCTAAAGTTGTAAGCTGTGCTTTAAGCCACTGGCTTTGGTACAGGGGAACAATAGCATCCAAATTGCCATGAAAAATAATAGTGGGTTTTGATTGTGCAGTTGCAACGGCATAAGGGCTGTTTGAATCATAAAGTGGTAAATCCCATGCAGCACCATTATATTTTGTAAGCACATCTTTTACGGACTGGCCTACCCAAATATTGAAACTGTTGTACCAGCTCCAGTCGCTTAGCTTTGCCGGACCAAAAAAATCGGCTACACATTTTACTTTATTATTGGTATTGTATTTATAAGTATACAGCATGGCTAAGTGGGCACCAGCACTGGCACCCATCATTGCCAATGTGTCGGATATTACAAAATTACTTTTGTTATTCAGCATAACATTTACGGCGCTGCTTACATCATTCATTATTTCTGTGCTGTGTACAGCCGGGTTGCTGGTAAGCCTGTAATTTATTGAGGCTACTGCGGCGTCGGGCCATTTTTGCCGCAATACATTTACCATTTGCAAATACTCTCCATCCGACTTTGAGCCGCTTTGCCAGCCACCGCCATGTATAAATACCACAGCTTTAGTAGCTGCTGTTCTGCCAGCCGGCAAATAAATATCCATTCTTTGATTAGGGTCGGCGCCATAGGCCGTATCCATAATAATTCGTTCAGGAAGATTACTGGTTCCACCGCCACCAGTGCCGCCACCTGTACCAGGCTCTTTAGTGCAGGCAGTTAATAAAAAAATTAATACAGCAGTGCAGTAGTAAAAAGAATTACGTTGCAAGCAATTATTTCTTTTCATAAATATTTTTTGTGTTACAAAATTGTATTCAGGATAAAGAAAATGGCAATACAAGATATTGTTTAAAGTTGGTTTTGTAAATTAATGCAGGGCCCCTGCTGTAAATTTTAACAACTGCATTATAATGCTCACTGTTTTTGTGTGTTTATTAAAGTAAAGTGTTAACAGTTAAGGGGCTTTTTTTATTTCCACCTTCCAATTACTCCCGCTATACACTTTATTCGTTGCAGAAAAGTTACCCATATTCAACGCAAAAGAAACCTGTAATAAACTGTTTAGATACAGTAAAGGTTTTCCTTGGGCCACACCACCAAATGTAGCGCAGTAAGGCATGGTGCCGGTGTATATTTTTTTATTATTGTGGTAAACAGTTACCATTAATTTATCTCCCACATTGGCATTTAACTGGTTAAATAATTCTGATGGAATGTTTGTCCATACATTGCCATACTGCACATCTAAAATAGCAATGGTGCCTTTAAGTACATTATTTTGCAGCGTTGCTTTTTGGTACGCAATGCTCACTACTTCTTTTGGCAATTCTTTTCCCACCTCTTCAAAATTAATTTTTCCGCTTGCCAGTCTGGCTGCAGTGTAAGCATACACATCACGGCCATGAAAAGTGTAAGACTTTTCAGAATCTTTCCTGCGGTTGGTTACTTCATCAATTTCTCTTAC